>NZ_JAFCAC010000038.1:0-53164 GCF_018588165.1 Thermoanaerobacter sp. CM-CNRG TB177 | reverse complement strand
TTTTTTTTTCTTAATCTTGACAAATAACTATTTTCGTGTTATTTTATAAATAACAAAAATTTAATAATACAATGTCGATAAGGGCACACTTATCGAAAGGTAAGGTCGCAAAGCCATGGGTCTAAGGGAATGAATATTCCTATGATCGCCAGGCTGCCGAAACATTAAAATTGCAGTTAATTATACTGCTGAAAAAATTTTAGGCACCTGGGGATTACCCATAGGTGCCTTATTTATTATTCAACGCAAAAACAATTTTAAAGAAGGAGGTGAAATCCATGAGAAAAAGAGTACTGTTATTAGCTTTGGTGTTTGCGCTTTTATTTACAAGTTCACATGTTGTTGCAGCTGAAAAATCCGAAGCTGTAGTTACAAATCAATCCGTTGTTGCAGCTGAAGAGCCTGTAATTTATAAAGATACCATAACAGTTACCCAGGACGGCGGTAGATATCAGATAGGGTTTATAGAAGTTGAATTTAAGAAAGATTGGCTTGAAGCTGATAAACTGCCAGTAACCTTCGAGGTTAAAATCTATGCTGAAAATGGAAAAGGATACATTGAATTTTCACCGGACATACCACATTTCATCAAGAAGGTACATATTAGAGTAGATGATTACAAAGGATTGCTGTATGATGTAGCAAAAGGTGAAAACATCTACGTAAATTACAAACACAAGCATTTTACTGTTGAACATTTCTCTAGATATTGCTTTTCCGGGTACTAAGTAATAATAACATGGGAGGTGGCCTACCTCCTTCTATTTTTCTATTGATACTACTTGTTTAGAAACGAATAAATAGATATACCATTTAAGCCTTTATTCATGAAATAAATATGAGGTGTGACTATGTGCTTCGATTATTTGCTATTAGGCCATTTGCTGGGAGACTTCACTTTTCAGACAGATACCATCGCAGAAAATAAAGCTAAAAATTGGAAATGGAATCTCTACCATGCTTTCATTGTAACAATTTGTATGCTCGTTTTTGCGATTCCTTTTGGCACTCTCATCATGGGGTTGGTGCTTATAAACGGTGTTCTTCATTTTATCATTGATTTTTATAAACCTAAACTGCCTTGCAGAAGTCCCTTACATTCTTTATTTTGTTTTGTGGCAGACCAGTCTTTACACCTTTTAATTATCTGGTTAATCTCAACTTTTTACAAAGGAGAGCCTTTCTATTTTCCTGTTGTTAAGGAGTTGCCCGGCCTTCTGATCACTCTTGTTTTAGTAACATCTGCTTCATCTATACTGATTCAATACATACTCAGATTAATGTTTCCTTCCTCTAAGGAAAGTTTTTTTATAATTGGAAATGAAAAAGTTGCAGGCATTATAACAAGGCTCCTTATATTTTCCTCACTTTATTCTTCCTTGTATTTTGGGAAACCATTACTGTTAATTATTTTGGTAATTCTTGCAGCCAAAACTGTATATTATTATAGATACTGGCATCCTTTAATTACTCCAGCTTATTTTTATACTGGGCTTTTAATGGATTTTCTTATACCAGGAGCAGCTTTTATTATAAATTATTTATAAAAAACACAATCCCAAACGGAAGTGGGGTGCAGTAAGTTGTGAATACCTTTAGAACGCTAGTTTGTATCGAATCTGCCGAAAAATATAGAAATTTTCTCACTATAATCGAACAAAACTATGAAAACACACTGGTATTGTCAGATGTATCAGAGCTGCAAAAAGAACTGATGTCTAACGAAAAGACTATTAATGTCATTTTTATAGACAATATGCTGTTGGACAAAATAACCGACAGTTTATCCTCTATACTTGAACTCGAGAACAACTTCTGCATAGTACTGTTTGAAGAATATGTAAGCACCTATGAGAAAAGGTCCTTTATATACGATGTATTGGAATGTAACGATATATACAAAATAAGTAATTTTCTGATAAGATTGGAACGTGAATTGAACCGCAAGGCTCAACTCCTCTCTTTTCAAGATGAAATAAAGAGGTTTTATGATATTGGAAAAAAACTATCATCTGAAAAAGACCTCATGACATTGCTGGAATTAATCATTGAGACCTGTATGGACATGACCTCATCAGATGCCGTGACCATATATGCCATTATAGACAGCGATAGCGGTGAGTGGTCCTATTATGATAAAAACGCTAAAAACAAAATGCTAAAATTCATAATAGCTAAGAACAACAGCATAAAACTAAATTTGGAATCAATGACATTTCCGATTTCAAAAAACAGCATTGTTGGCTACGCCGTAATATCCGGAGAGCCCCTTCGAATTGATAACGCTTACTGCATACCAGAAGGCGCTGATTATCAATTTGACAGAAAATTTGATAATCTCACGGGCTACACGACTAAATCAATTCTTACAATACCTATGAAGGACCACCAAGACAGGGTATTGGGAGTAATTCAGTTGATCAATAAAAAGCAGGGCGATATCATTATCCCATTTAGCCTCAATGATGAAATGATTATTCACTCATTGGCGGGCCAAGCTGCAGTAGCCATAGAAAACAGCATACTCTACAAAAATATGGAAACCCTTTTGGAACAATACAGACAAACGATTTACGAAGAAATTACCAAACGAAGGCTGGCAGACGAAGAAATACACAAACTGTTGAGCGCCGTTGAACACAGCCCTGTCTCGGTCGTAATTACGGACATAAATGGAACCATTCAATATGTAAATCCCAAATTTACTGAAGTGACAGGTTATACTTACAAGGAAGTCATAGGTAAAAATCTTAACATTTTAAAATCAGGAAAACACACAAAAGAGTTCTATTACAACTTTTGGAATACAATATTGTCGGGTAAAGAATGGAGTGGAGAATTCTACAATAAGAAAAAAAATGGAGAGTTCTACTGGGATTCGACTCTTGTATCACCATTAAAAGATGAAAACGGCTCTATAAAGTATTTTATTGCTGTCAAGGAAGATGTCACCGAAAAGAAGTTACTCGCTCAAAAACTTGAAGAAAAAAATAGGAAGTTGCAGGAAACAATAAAAAAGTTAAACGAAACTCAGACACAATTGATACAACAGGAAAAGATGGCTGGAATCGGCCAATTGGCTGCAGGAGTTGCTCATGAGATCAATAACCCACTGGGATTCATTATGAGTAATTTTGAAGTATTGCAAAAATATGCAAACGTACTAAAAGAAACTTTACTATATTATAAAGATTTCATATCTGCCTATCAAAGCTTAAACTTTGAAGAAGCGAAACTGAAAATCGAACATATTAAAAATTTTGAGAAAAAAAACAAAATGGACTTCATATTAGAAGACTTGTCCGAATTATTCCATGATACAAACATCGGGCTTGAACGGGTAAAAAATATAGTAAATGCTTTAAGGTCCTTCTCCCATATTGACCAATTGAACAATTTCGAGGAATATGACCTGAATGAAGGAATACGAACTACTTTACTTATAGCAAAAAGTAATCTGAAACATGACATAAATATTCGTGAAGACCTTGGCAATATCCCTTTAATACCAGCAATAGGAGGGGAAATAAATCAAGCTATATTAAATATAATTATGAATGCCGCTCAAGCTATCAGAATGAAAGGTATTGACAGCGGAGGAATCATCGAAATAAGAACTTATAATGATGAAAATTATGTATATTTAGAAGTCAAAGATAACGGCATAGGGATCGAAGAGAAAAACCTGAACAGAATTTTTGAACCTTTTTATACAACAAAGCCTATCGGAGAAGGAACAGGATTGGGATTAAGCATCACATATGATATAATTGTAAAAAAACACAATGGCGAAATTTTAGTTGAGAGCAAATACGGTGAAGGCGCCAAATTTATCATTAAACTTCCTATTAAAAGAATTGAAAAAGATTCTATATGAAAGATTAAAAGAAAATTTTATAAATTGCTCTCACCTATGAAGGTGAGAGCCCTTATTTTAGCTTGAAATTCCCTTTTTCCACTCTAAACTTAGACACATGGGCATGTACTTTAATATAAAAAGCGTGAGCCTCGAAATTGTACAAAAAAGTTTACTAATAACCGTAAAACTTTTATTAAAATTTTAATATACACCGATTTTTTTTAGTGGTATAATAGTAATGTAATATTTTATACCCTATCGATTAATTTAATATTTGCCACATGGGGTGCCGGCGTAACCGGCTGAGAAAAAGGTGTTGCCTTTTAACCCATCGAACCTGTTAGGTTAGTACCTGCGTAGGGATGTGGTCATCCACCATGGCTATAATCCCCATGGTTTATTTATTTTTTTTAAGGAGGTTTTTATTATGACACAATTGGAATACGCCCTTTCAGGTATTGTTACAAAAGAGATGAAAATAGTTGCAGAGTATGAAGGAGTTGACGAAGAATTTATTTTAGAAGGAGTTAAAAAAGGCGAGATAGTCATACCCTCAAATGTCAATCACAAAAATCTTATTCCCAAAGGCATAGGAAAAGGTTTAATGACAAAAGTAAATGCTAATATTGGAACATCTGATGCCTACCCTGAAATTGAAAAAGAAATTGAAAAGTTAAAAGTAGCTTTAAAAGCTGGAGCAGATGCGGTAATGGATTTAAGCACAGGGGGCGACATTAACCAATCTCGTAGAAAAATACTTGAAAATTCCCCTGTCCCTGTAGGTACTGTCCCCATGTATCAAGCAGCTGTAGAATCTATAACCAAATACGGCAGCATTGTAGCTATGCCTGAAGAATTTATTTTTGAAGTTATAGAAGAACAAGCAAAAGACGGAGTTGACTTTATTACAGTCCACTGTGGTCTAACATCTGAATCATTGAAAAAGCTTAAAGACAACGGCCGAGTGATGGATGTAGTAAGCCGCGGTGGCTCCTTTACAATTGCTTGGATGCTCCATAACGACAAAGAAAATCCTTTGTACAAACATTTTGATAGGCTCCTTGATATTGCTAAAAAATATGACATAACTTTAAGCTTAGGAGATGGACTACGTCCAGGTTGTCTTGAAGATGCTACAGACGCAGCACAAATTCATGAACTTATAATCCTTGGTGAGCTTGTCAAAAGGTCTCGCGAAGCAGGAGTCCAAGTTATGGTAGAGGGACCTGGACATGTGCCAATTGACCAAATTGAAGCAAATGTAAAACTTCAAAAACAGCTTTGTCATAATGCTCCTTTTTATGTGCTTGGCCCTATTGTGACTGATATAGCTCCTGGTTATGACCACATAACTTCAGCAATCGGAGGAGCAATTGCAGCAGCTTCTGGTGCTGATTTCCTCTGCTATGTTACACCCGCTGAACATCTCGGGCTTCCAGATAAGGAAGATGTCAAAGAAGGCGTTATTGCAGCAAAAATTGCTGCCCATGCCGCGGATATAGCAAAAGGCATAAAGGGGGCTAGAGAAAAAGATTTGGCTATGGCCAAAGCAAGAAAAGCCTTAGAGTGGGATGAGCAAATAAAGCTTTCTATAGATCCTGATAAAGCTTTTAAATATCGCGTCAACAAAAACATATCTACAGCCAAAACTTGCAGTATGTGCGGAAAATTTTGCGCTATGAAAATTGTCAGTGAGTACCTTGGAACTTCAGCTATAACATGTTAATATAATTGCCATATTTATAGCCCCCTAATGTTTGAAAAAATGTGAGTGAGCAATTGCTCTCTTTTTTTTTGATTTTTAATAAGATTCAGATTATTATAGCTGTCTGATAAAATTTTATCAAGTTTTCTTGCAAAAAGTAAAAAAATATAGCAAAATTATAATAAATAACGTATTCATCTTAAAAATATGGAGGGAAGTATTATGGAGGTAATTGAATTAGCTGCTCATTTAATGGCATTATCAGCAAGAACAGCACCTAAAGCAGCTGGAAAAGACTTTATAGAAACAAAAGTTATTACCGGTGAAGACCTCATAAGATTAAAAGAGGATATGATGAAATATGGCGAAGAATTCGGAAAGAAAAATTTTGACAGAGACGCAAAAAACGTCGCTAGTTCAAGTGCAGTACTTTTAATTTCATTAAATAAACCAGAAAAAGTTGGACTAAATTGCGGTGCCTGCGGTTATAATCTCTGCACTAATCTAAGGGATTTTAGAGAAGGTACAGAATTCGCAGGTCCCATATGTGCATGGAGGCTCATCGACTTAGGAATAGCAGTAGGGTCCGCAGTTAAAACCGCCAGTATTTTGAATGTAGATAATCGAATTATGTATAGAATAGGTGTAAGTGCAAGAAGGTTAAAATTAATTGAAGGAGAAATTGTTATAGGCATTCCTCTTTCTGCGACAGGTAAGAACATATACTTCGATAGATAAAAACGCCAGGACTAACCTGGCGTTTTTTTTTAAAATGACATAGCTGCTTTTACAATATCCTCCGCTGTCAAACCATAATGTTTTAAAAGTTCTTTAGGTGAACCTGACTGGCCAAATTGGTCTTTTATACCTATTCTCTTTACCTTTACTGGGTATTCTTCTGAAAGAACTTCTGCCACAGCAGACCCAAGCCCACCTATTATGCTGTGCTCTTCTGCTGTTATAACTTTGCCCGTCTTTTTAGCTACTTCTACTATTAAATCTTTGTCTATCGGCTTTATGGTGTGGATGTTGACCACTGTCGCCTCTATCCCTTCTTCTTTTAGTTTGTCTGCTGCTTCAATCGCTATGGCTACCATTACTCCCGTTGCTATTATCGCTATGTCTTTCCCTTCTCTTATTACTTCACCTTTTCCTAATTGGAATTTGTAGTTTTGATCGTGTATATCTGGTACTGCCATCCTCCCCAACCTTATGTATACTGGTCCATAGTGCTCTGCCGCCGCAAATATGGCTTGTCTCGTCTCTTCTGCATCGGCCGGGTTTATTACCACCATCCCTGGTATTCCTCTCATAAGGGATATATCCTCTATTGATTGGTGTGTCGCCCCGTCTTCTCCTACTGTTATACCAGCATGGGTTGCCGCTATCTTTACGTTTAAGTGTGGATAACCTATGGAGTTTCTAACTTGCTCGTATGCTCTTCCTGTTGCAAATATGGCAAAAGTGCTGGCAAAAGGAATTTTCCCGCAGGTAGCAAGTCCTGCTGCTGTTACCATCATGTCTTGTTCTGATATTCCTATATTGAAAAATCTATCTGGATATACTTTTTGAAAGTCCGCTGTCTTTGTGGATTTTGATAGGTCAGCGTCTAATACCACTACATCTTTGTTTTTTGCGCCTAATTCTACTAAGGCTTTCCCATAGGCTTCTCTTGTCGCCATAGCCATTTATACTCCACTCCCTTCAAGTTCTTGTATAGCTTTTTGTCTTTGTTCTTCGTTAGGCGCACTGCCATGCCATCCTACTTGATTTTCCATGAAGGATACGCCTTTCCCTTTTATTGTATGAGCTATTATCAATGTAGGTTTTCCTTTTGTAGCTTTTGCTTCTTCTATGGCTTTGTCTATTTGGTCAAAGTCGTGGCCGTCTATTTCTATTACGTGCCATCCAAAAGCCTTAAATTTGTCTGCTACTGGCTCTATGTTTTTTACTTCTCTGTTTGGACCGTCTATTTGTAAGCCGTTAAAGTCAAGTATTGCTGTTAAGTTGTCGAGTTTGTAATGGGCTGCTGTCATCGCTGCTTCCCATATTTGCCCTTCTTGTAATTCTCCATCTCCTAATATTACATAGACTCTATAGCCCTTTTTATCTAATTTTCCTGCTAATGCCATTCCATTTGCAGCAGAAAGCCCTTGCCCTAATGACCCTGTAGTCATATCAAGTCCCGGTGTGGATTTCATATCGGGATGCCCTTGAAGTATTGAACCGAGCTTTCTTAAAGTTTTTAACTCTTCTTTTGGGAAAAAGCCTTTTTCAGCTAATACAGCATACAGGGCAGGAGCTGCATGACCTTTTGACAACACGAGTCTATCCCTATCTTCCCATTTGGGGTCGTCAGGTTTTACATTCATTTTTTCAAAATAGAGCAGGGTTAAAATATCTGCACAGGATAATGACCCACCAGGATGGCCAGAGCCTGCCTCTGCCAACATATTTATAATGTCAATTCTTACTTCTTTTGCCTTTTGCTTTAAAAATTCTTTGTCCATCTCAATACCTCCATTTCACATGTTTTTAAATCCTTCTCCTAAAACTTCATGGGCTGTTGATAGTATTACGAAAGCATTAGGGTCTATTTTTTTCACAAGGCTTCTTAAATTTGTAACTTCTCTACGAGTTACAACACACAATAAAACGTTTTTGTCTTTTTTTGAATATCCCCCTCTTCCTTTTAACTCTGTTACCCCCCTTTCCATTTCCTCCAAAATTGACTTACTGATTTCCTCATACTTATCAGAAATAATTATAGCAATTCTCTCATCGCCACTACCTTCTTGGATAAGGTCAATAACTTTAATAGAAATAAATTCAGTGGCAAAAGCATACAGAGCTAATTCCGGGCTGAAAACTATTCCTGCTAAAGTTATTATTATAAAGTCTATTATAAGCAGTATTCTACCCACACTTAAAAAGTGTATGTATTTATGCAAAGTCATAGCAGCCATATCTGTTCCACCAGTTGTCGCTCCATATTTTATTACAATGCCCAGCCCTACACCCATTATTATACCACCATATACTGCTGCTAACATAGTATCATGGGTAAGAGGTTTTAAAAAAGCCAATGCATCAATAGAAACACCTAATAAAATAGTTGAATACAGTGTTTTAGCTCCAAAACCTGTTCCTAAAGCTTTAGTCGAAATGATAAAAAGTGGAATATTTATTGCCAATGTAGCTGCTCCAATCGGCCATCCAAATAAATGTCGTAAAACAACTGCAAGTCCACTTACTCCACCAGGAGCAATCCTGTTAGGTGCCAAAAATAGGTCAAGAGACAAACTAACAAGTAATGTCCCTATCGTAACCCACAAAAAGTCTATTATTATTTTCCTAGCTGAAATTTTCATAAAGGCATTCCCCTTATCTTACAACTTCTCTTTTGTGTAGCAAAACTTTAATGGCAAATTTAGGAAGCGCCATCATTCTTTTATATCTCCAAGGCTCTTTAATCAATCTGTATAGCCACTCTAAGCCTAATTTTCTATAAATGTAGGGGGCTCTCTTAACTTTTCCAGCTATTACATCAAAGCTTCCTCCGACCCCCATTGCTATTTTTACCTTTAATTTATCTTTATTTTTATAAATCCATTTTTCTTGTTTAGGAGCACCTAAAGCCACAAAAAGAACTTCTGCACCTTTATTATTTATCTCTTCTATGATTTTATTTTCTTCCTCCTCAGTAAAATAACCATGATGGGTCCCTACTATTTTGACTCCTGGATATAATTTTTCTAAATTAGCACGAGCTTGTTCTGCAACTTGACAAGCTGCACCTAATAAATAAATTTTAACGCCTTTAGAAGATATATCCTTTATAAATTCTAACATAAGGTCAAAACCTGCCACTCTTTCAAGCAGCGGTTTTTTAAAAACTTTTGAAGCAAAAACAATGCCACTTCCATCTGGGACATTTAAATCAGTATTATTTAATATTTCCATATATTCTTTATCTTTCTGTGCCATCATTACAATTTCTGCATTAGGCGTAGCAACAATGTGCAGTCTGTTTTCTTGCAAAAAATTATTTAAAATATCTACTGCTTGTATCATTGTCACTCGATCTATTGGCACTCCAAATATATCTAATCTTTCCATCTTCACACCTCAAATTTATTATGTTCAAATAATATGTCAAAATTCTTTTTTGTTCTTTCTTTTAGCTCAACTAAACGCTTAGACATATTATTTATATACTCTTCTTTTCGCTGTAAAATTGAATTTACTTTTTTTAAAATGTCTTCGGCAGTAAAAGAATTAATATCTCCGGCACTGCTTTCACCAACAGATTTTAAAAAACCCTCCACTTTAGGGTCATAAGATATACCAACAAATGGAACCAAGGATATAAACGCAAAAATTAAAGAATGCAGTCTTACACCTATCAATAAGCTGCTGCCTTTAATGATACTCAAAATCTCTTCTATCTCGTATTTCCCAGTTAAAATCTGATAAGGCATTTTCATATAAGTAGCAACCCTATCGCTCTCTTCTATATCTTCGTGATAAAAAGGAAGAAAAACAATTTTATATCCATAATCCTGGGCAATAAAATCTGCAGCACTGGCCAACTCAACCCTTGATAATTCAGAATTTCCCCATTCTCTCGTGCAAATCAAAACATATTCTGAGGAATTTAAATCAATTCCTTCTTTCTCAAGGATTTTATCAAAAACTTTTTTGTTATCACTACCAGAAAAGTTTACCACAAGGTCTGCTGCTAATACTGCCTCTTTTTTGACATTTAGCTGTTTCAAATACTCTTTTGATAATTCATCTCTTACAGCTATTCCATCAACTTTATCTAAAATTCTTGCAGTAAGCCATCTGTTAAATTTTTTATCAACTGGACCAATACCTTGCCCTATAACATACACTTTTTTCCTCAGAAATTTTCCCATAAGCATTATCCCTAGATAATACCACAAACTCTTACTACTGGTTTTATCTTGTATAAGACTGCCACCGCCACTTACCAATACATCTGCCTGTTTTAGCGTTTTATATATTTCTTTAAAAGAGTTCCTATTTACTGCTTTTACGTTGTACTTTTTAGAAGTTTCATCAGGTTTATTAGAAAGAACTGTTATATCTGTTATACCTCTTTCTTTTAAACCTTCTACCAGACATTTTAGAACAGCTTCATCCCCAATATTATCAAATCCGTAATAGCCGGATATGACTGTTTTCATATCAATACTCCCTTTTTATATTTTTTAAGGTCTTGTCCACTATAAATACAGCAATCATGCCAATTAAAGCCCCCAACACCCAACCAATTACAGTACGCTCTATCGCAATTGGAAGCACGCTTCCGATATGGCTAAAAGTATTAACAATTGACAAGATACCTATTGAAGCAAATATTCCCATAATAAATGCCCAGCCTTTGGAATTTTTAAAAGCAGCATAAATTGCTAATATAATCGCAGGGTCACCTATTAAAAACTCTTTAGTCCGAGGCCTTGCTACAAGAGTATGCTCAAGAAAGTCTCTAAATTTAAGTTCTAACTCTGTTGGCTTAACAATAGGTTCATTGCCCGTCCTTGAAATGTATATAATTCCAATGATCCCTGCTATAACAATAGCTACCAAATGCCATACTTTTATGTCTATGTTTAAAAATTCCTTTATTCTTTCCATAAAAGTCTTCCAGTCATTGGCATCGTATATCTTTACAATATAGTATAAAACATAAAACAGTAAAGGTAGTACAAAAGAAAGTTTTACACCCCTAAAATAGTCAATTTTCAACATATATTTGCTATCAGCCATTATAGCCGCTATACTAAGAGCCCCTACAAAAGAAATCAATAGCGAATTAATAAATATTTTTAAAGAGGTATATGTGAAACTGAGATTTTTCTTCCTGTCCAATATTTCTTTCATTTTGTCTATAAAATATCCTATCCCAAGAGAAGGAAAAATTATAGAAGAAGCTAATGCTACTGCTTTGACCCCTAAATCGTTAAATCTGCTTACCAGCACTAAAGAAGTCAGTATAGCCCCCAACAATCCTGATAAAATTAGCACATAGTCTCCAATTCCTAACATCTGCAAAAGCAATAAGCCAGCGGCAATAACTCCCAAACTTATGAGTATTTCCGTAAGCTTTGACTGATGAAGTTCAGAAAGAGGTTTAGCAACACCAACTTTTAACCCCACTTTTTTTATGTATTTTGTCATGTCTTCTATCATAGATTTATTTTGTTCTATATTGTAATCCGCACTTTTAAAATGTTCTATCTTCGCTCTCATATAAATAATTCTCACATTTCTCTCTATCATTCCTCTATACCATCTATTTATTATTTCAGAAGCATCGTATTTTTGAGTTTCTGCTTCTGAAACTCCAAAGACTTTTATCCCCTTATAGCTATCAAACTTAGCAAATTTATTCATCCCCTCTTGAAGTTTCTTACCCATAGGTACATCTATAATGCCCACATTTATGTCATTTTTCTTAAACAGTGAAGCTGCATACGGTATCTTTTCTGGGTTTCCTAAAACATCAGTCCCATTAAAGATTACAGTCTTTACATTAAATTTTTTTAATATATCAACATATTCTTCTATGTCTTTATCTTTTATACCTGTGAAATTTTCAATTCGCGGTATCACATCAAAGCCTAACGACTTTACCAGTCCTAAATCGCTTTCATCAAATCCTAACCCCTTTGTTATAAAAACATCTTTGGGTTTATTGATAACAAAGGCATAGCTACCTCTCTTTTCAAGCACTTTTAATCCGTCTTCAGGCACTCTTTTTGTTAAAGCCTCTTTAAGAAAATTGAATATCTTTACATCTTTTGTTGTTACAACTATGTAATTGCCATACTGCTCTCTTTCCTTATCTGTAAGACTCTTTAAGTAGTCTTCCAATGCTTCATTCCCTAAATTTGAAGATAATAAATAAAGATTTATTACGTCTTTTAAAAGGCTTAAAGAAATTTCACCAGATTGTTGAAGGTTTTCCAGAGTAACCTCATTTACAGCAACACCTATAAGACCAGCTGATTTCATATCAGAAAGTACAGAAGTTAAGTCTCTGCCTGTTACAGACGCAAGGTCTTTGAAACTTTTTAAATCTCCTACAATTTCTACTGTGTCATACTTGTTCTCCACTTTTATTCTGTTTACGTCTACCAAAACAGATACTATTAAAGACAGCGCAATAATTATTATAAGTATTTTCTTTAGATTCAAGTTAATCTCTCCTTTATTATTTCCTTTTCTGGAGAATTAAAATGTAAACTTACAACTACTCATATTATATCACAAAATTTTCGTTAACGCATAAAAAAACAGCGCACAGCGCTGTTAATTTTTTGTATATTTACCTATTACGACTATGTATGTTCGTTTTGTCGCTTTTATTCCTCTACCATCAGATCGTGGAAAAAGCAAAAGGTGATTGGCAGGTATAATATCATTATTTTTTAAATTTGTACCTGCAGTAAGGTCTGCCACTCCATCAGTTTTTGTAACAATTACTGCTGAATTTGCACTTCTCACTATTGCCTGTGTACCACCTTCCATGGTTAAAACTTCGCCAGCATTTAATTCCACTACCTCATAGCTTGTCCCTGTCTTTGCCTCTTTTAGCTTATCATCCACATAAGCTTTTACTTCATTATATTGCGAATCAACATAGCTTTTACTAACAAGAGGGTCTTGCTGACTTCCTGGTTCAGAATTTTGGTCAGCATAACCAACACTTAAAGCCACTAAAATTGCAACAAAAACCAGTATAAGTGCATAACCTTTTTTCATTTGTTCTTCCTCCTATAATTTCACTCTCCTACCTCTATTTTATAAAAAAATAAATGATATTTCAACAAAAAATAAGAACTTATCCTAAGATAAGTCCTTAAAAGTCAATTAACCCCAAACTTATTTGCAAAGCTTCATTGACTTTCTCCATCATTTCCTGGTCAAAATGGCCAATTTTTTCTCTTAAACGTTTTTTGTCAATAGTCCTAATTTGTTCTAACAATACTACAGAATCTTTGTTAAGTCCATATTCTGCCCCATTTATTTCAACATGAGTGGGCAATTTGGCTTTGTTGATCTGAGAGGTAATTGCCGCTACTATTACTGTTGGACTATATTTATTGCCAATATCATTTTGAATTATAAGTACAGGCCGAATTCCGCCCTGTTCAGAGCCTATTACAGGGCTTAAATCGGCATAAAAAATATCTCCCCTCTTTATCACCATAGTCAATCACACTTTTTCAATTTCATTTCGTATCCTGTAAAGCATTCGTTTTCTGCGGTTAGGCCCATTTCCGCAAGTTCACTGTTAATCGCTGCCATCTCAAGATATCCCTTTTTCATGCTCTCTCGTATTTGAATTTTTTTCTTCTCCCGTATATATAATTTCATCGCTTCTCTTATAAATTCACTGCGGTTCCTGTTTTCCATAGCGGCAAGAACATCAACCTCTTCTAATAAACTCTGCGGCAAGCTCACAAGTATTCGCTTTGTTTCGCCCACTTTTAGGACCTCCTTACGCACTTATATAATTTATTATATATTACTATATATAATGATGTCAATCATTTGTAAATTTTATACTATAAAAGCTAAATTTTTAAATAATTTTTTCCCCAACTACCTTTCCCCTGTAAATATATATTCGAGGTACCCTGCTGGATATTCCACAATATACTTCATAAGGTATAGTATTTAATTTTTTAGCAATCTCCTCAGCTGTTATTTTTTCTCCCTCTTGATTTCCAAAAATAATTACATCATCACCTACTTCTACTCCTTCTATATCGGTAACATCTATCATCGTTTGGTCCATACAAATCCTTCCAACCACAGCAGCATATTTCCCTTTCACTAGCACATGATAATTATTAGAAAGTAATCTATTAAAACCGTCAGCATACCCTACAGGCAAGGTAGCAATTTTACTCTTTCTTTTAGTTATAAATGTCTTTCCATAACTTATGGAAGTGCCTTCGGGCACTTCTTTTATATATACTATTTTAGTTTTAAAACCCATAGTCTGTCTTAAATCCAATGGTCTTTTGACTTCTTCTGAAGGATAACTACCGTATAGAACTATTCCTGGTCTCACCATATCTAAATAAGTATATTTAAGGTCAATAATTGCTCCACTGTTAGCCATATGTTTTAAAGGAATGTTTATCCTTTTTTCTTTTAACCTTTCTAATAATTTTTTGAACATATCAAACTGTTGTTCAGCATAGCTCTTATCTTTTTCATCAGAAGTAGCAAAATGACTAAATATACCTTCTACCTCTACCCCTTCCATTTCCATCATTTTTTCTATTTCTTTTTCTGCTACCTTTAAATCCGTATATCCTATCCGTCCCATGCCTGTATCAATTTTTACATGTACTTTAGCTTTTTTACCCACATTTAAAGCAATTTTTTCTAAGTCTTCAACATAGTTTATATCAAAAACAGTTTGAGTTATATTGTGCACAATTAATTCTTCGGCCTGAGTTAAAGGAGTATATCCAAAAACGAGTATGGGAATATTAATTCCGCATTCCCTTAATTCTAACGCCTCTTCTATTGTCGCTACCCCCAAATAGCAAACCCCATTTTCTACCAAGACTTTTGCTACGTGACAAGCGCCATGACCATAAGCATTGGCTTTCACTACACCCATTATTTTTACTTTCTTGCCCACCCATCTTTTTACTTCACTCAAATTATGCGCTATATTATCCAAATATATTTCTGCTCTTGTTGGCCTTATATTATCAAACATTAAAAGTCCCCCTTGTTTTTCACCTCAAGGATTTTATCACTTTAAGTATCTCTTCTCCATCTACATCCCCAGTTACAGTAATTCTTATTTGCAAGCCATTTACCATCGTAGTATATTCCTTTTTGCCATTGTCTTTTTCTTTATAATATACTCCTTCTTTCAAAAAGAATCCTTTTTCATTAGTTATTTCGCTTTTGTCAACAACAGTTTCAAAAATTTCTATTAAATTCTTACCCGAAGTATACACAAAAATAACTCCATTATTTTCATTAACATTTACCAACACATTTAAAAGTTTAAAGCCTTGTGGCAAATATACAGGCATTACAGGATTTAATCCACAATATTTATAAACCTCTTTTACATCTATTTCTATTGCTGAAGAATCCAAAAAATTCGCAGCCAACGTTGTTACACTATCTTTAGTAAATAATTTATCATCTATCTCGGGATTATACTTAAAATCTTTATAGGTTATTCTGGAGAAAATGTTATTGTTAATATCAAAAATTGTTAATTCTTCAGGTATCAAATTTTTTTTAGAAAAAGCCATTTGTTCCTTGTACATAAAAACATTTTTGTCCAAAATAGGAACTGTTATTAAATAAAATTTATCTATTTCTCCTTTTTCTATTTCTCCACCTGAATTATAGTTTTTTATAAAAGAAGTAATCATCGAATACAAAGGAATCTCTTGTGTGTTTTCTGCTACAAAAACTTGATTTACCCTTGCAAAATACACATAACTTCTTTTTCCGTCATACACAATAATTTTATCTATACTCCCATTTTCATCCAAAACTTCTAATCGTAATTTTCCTTTTTTGTAAAACTGCATTACTGTATATTTGCTCTCTATCTTGTTGTTATAAAGCTCTACAATTGCTGTGGCAGTATAACTTTCTAATTTATTTAATTGTTCTTTAATATACACAAAAGGATCTTTAACTTTTTTCGCTTTTGTTCCACAGCCTGAAAGAAAAAATATAATTACAAAAGCAATCACAAAAAAACTTTTTTTCAACAATTCTCACCCTCTTACAAACCGCATTTAAGAGCATCCGGAATGTTCTCAAGTATATCCATCGCTGTCATTCCATACTCTCCCACATATTCTCTGGCGATATCTCCCGCCTTTCCATGATAAAATACCCCATAAATTGCCGCTTTTTCTTCGCTAAACCCTTGAGCCAAAAAAGCTGTAATCATCCCTGTTAGGACGTCTCCACTTCCAGCAGTTGCCATACCAGGATTGCCTGTGCTATTTATATATATGCTACCTTCTTTAGTAGCTATTACTGTTTTAGCACCTTTAAGTACAAGTGTCACTTTGTACCTATCAATAAAAGTTTTTGCAACTTCAAAAAGATTATTCTTAATCTCATCTGTGGTAAGACCTGTCAATCTCGACATTTCCCCATAATGGGGAGTGAGAATAATTCTTTTGCCTTGTATAACTTCCAATCTTCCTACCAAAGCATTAAGAGCATCAGCATCTAAAACTACAGGCTTATCTACATTTTTTACAATGTCATACACCAACTGTGAAATATCTTTGTCATGAGTCAATCCCGGTCCTATAGCAATAACATCACTTTCATCTATTAACTTAAGTACACTACTTAAAGCATTATAGGACAAAATGCCATTTTTCTCCTCTAATCCATAGGTTATGACTTCATAAAGTGCTCCCTGAATTACTGATTGGGCACTTTGGGGAACTGCTAATTTCACCAATCCGCAACCTGTCTTAATAGCACTTTTAGCACAAAGATATGCTGCTCCTGTCATATTTTTAGAGCCAGCTATAATCAAAGCTTTTCCATAATCTCCCTTATGAGTATCCCCAAGCCGTTTTGGAAGTTTTACATCTTCTGAAGTCACAAGGTTATAATCATAACCTATCTCCGCTGCTAACCGGCAAGGAATTCCTATTTCAGCGACACGAACTTCTCCTGCATAATCGACACCTGGATACACTAATAAGCCAGGTTTTACAAACTGCATAGTAACTGTTTTACTAGCCTTAATAGCGCAACCTTCTATTTTACCCGTATCAGCATTTAATCCAGAAGGAATATCGACAGATACCACAATTTTATTTGCTTGGTTTATCATTTCTATAATATCTTTTACTATACCTGTTATTCTTCCTTTAAGTCCAATTCCATAAATAGCATCTACAATGACATCGCTCTCTTTAATAGCTTTTTCCAAAAATTTTAGATGTTCTCTTTGAGTAATTTCCGCTACATAGATCCCCATATTTAGGATTGCATCTAAATTTACTTTTGCATCTCCTGAAATAGCACCTATACTTGTAGTTAAAAATACTTTTACATCGGCTCCCCAATTATAAAGATTTCTAGCCACTACATAACCATCTCCCCCATTATTTCCTTTCCCTGATATGATTATTACAGAGTTTAAATTTTTCTCTTCCAAAATCTTTTTTACTTCTAGTGCTGTTTCTCTTCCCGCATTTTCCATTAGACATATAGAAGGAATTCCTATTTTTTCTATAGCTATTTTTTCAACTTCTCTCATCTGTTTTGATGTCAGCACTATCATTTTTTTCACCTCCAATAGCAATAGCACAGCTTATAGCATGGGTTTTTGTATGAGAAATAGATAGCTTTATATCCCTTATTCCCTTTTTGTCCGCAATACTTTTAGCTTTCCCTTTTAAAATTACAACAGGCGCTCCCTTTTCATTGTGACATATTTCAATATCTTTCCAGCTAAAACTACCTATACCTGTTCCTAAGACTTTTGAGACGCTTTCTTTCGCGGAAAAAAAACCCGCTATATGGGTCAAGTTCCTCCTTTTACTGTTAAAATACTCTATCTCCTTTTGAGTAAATATTCGTTCCAAAAATTTAGAATATGTATTAAAAGCTTTTTTTATCCTTTCAACTTCTACAATATCCGTTCCAACAAATATTTCCATATCTTAGTTCCTCCACTTCTCCTAATTACAATATATTATTTCTCTATTAAATCACAAAATCCTTCAAAAAAATAAAAGAAGGTGTAACACCTTCTTAAATAGCAACCTTACACAATTGGGCTTGTCTATCATAGTCCGTTATGTAATCCTCCCATATATCGTCAATTATTTCATACAGATGAAGAGGCGACACTGTCATTTCTTTAAAGAATTGTGCCAGCTTGTCCACTTTTTCAAAGTAAGGGCTTATATTTGTCACTTTTTCTTCTATTATTTCAATTTTCCCCTTTTCACCATCAAAAATTTCTTGATGAATCTTTATTCCATACGACGGCAATTTTACTTCCTCTTTTCCGTTAAAAACACCTATTTCTGACATAACCACTATGTAGTGAGTAGTTATGTTTCTCTTTTCTTCCTCCCTTGTCGATATGTACTCGCTCACTTTCCTGTAATACATCTTACTATCCCCTCCAATTTATTTTTTAAGATTAATTATTAACTTACAATATATATTAATATATTCTATTTTTTTGTAAAAAATCCTTTATTTTTTAGAAAATTTTTTATCGACAGAAAAAACTCTTTTTTTACCTTAACAAACATTTAATAAGCTCCTGCAAAGCTATTTGGTGCTTTTTGTGACATCGAAAACTGTAGATTATGCTAATATTAAAACTACACCTGTCGAAAAAAAATTTGCAAGATGCCAAAAACGCTAATCAAAGTTTTAATATCTCCTTTATTTTATCAATATATTTTTTTCCTGACCTTTCCCCATGTAAAATCATGCTTAAATATGGCTCACTGGTGCCTATTAACCGGGATAGTTCTTTTTGTGTCATATTGAGTTCTGCTAATCTATCATTCACTAACTTCCCAAAATCTGTCAACTTTCTTTTTTTCATCAAAGTACCCCCTTATTTTCCCTGCAAACAAAGGTTATATATTTATTCAGTAGGAATAGTAAAATATTTGTGTTAAAATAGATAATGATTAAAAGTTAACTATATTTAAATATATATCTGAATTACGAAAATGTCAATACTAATATCGTAATTCAGAAAGGGAGGAGTGTTATGGATACAGTTGGCGAACGCATAAAATACGCCCGTAAAAAAAATAATTTGACTATAACAGCTTTAAGCAAACTCACAGGATTATCTGTTGGAAATTTAAGTGACCTTGAAAATAACAAATCAATGCCTTCTTCCAATGCTTTGATAAAGTTAAAAAACGCCCTTAATGTTTCAATAGATTGGCTTCTTACTGGGCAACAAATAGAATATGTAAAAGAAGAAGAGGCAAAATATTTATCGAGGGAAGAGTTTGAAAACATCAGTGAAAAGGATAAAATAATTTTTAAAGCTTTTGAAATGTTGCCTGAGGAAAGAAAGAAAGATATAGAAGGGTATATAAAAGTGAGTTTGAATACCACTGATTTAGAAAAGTATATAAAAAAAGAAAAGGAAGTGTAATTTTAACCATTATGATTAATAATTAATCATAATGGCAAAAGATAACGGCTGCACTTTGCAGCCGTTATCTTTATTCGCCCATGAACATTTTTAAATCATCTTCTACATTTGTAATGCCACCAATGCCAAATTTATCAACTAACACTTTTGTAACATTTGGTGACAAGAAAGCAGGAAGCGTAGGTCCTAAATGAATATTTTTTACTCCGAGGTATAAAAGGGCCAAAAGCACTATAACAGCCTTTTGTTCATACCATGCAATGTTGTAAGATATAGGAAGTTCGTTTATATCATTTAAGCCAAAGACTTCTTTAAGCTTCATGGCTATTAAAGCCAATGAGTATGAGTCATTGCATTGTCCTGCATCTAAAACTCTGGGAATTCCGTTTATGTCTCCAAGGTTTAACTTGTTGTACCTGTATTTTGCACAGCCTGCAGTTAAAATGACTGTATCTTTGGGAAGAGCTTTAGCAAATTCGGTATAATAGGTTCTGCTCTTCATTCTGCCATCGCAGCCTGCCATTACGAAAAATCTCTTTATAGCTCCTGTCTTTACTGCTTCTACAATTTTATCTGCCAGCTCTAAAACTTGGTTATGAGCAAAACCTCCAATTATTTCTCCTCTTTCAATTTCAACAGGTGGCTTGCATCTTTTTGCATGTTCAATTATTTCTGAAAAGTCCTTTTTTCCATCAGGACCTTCTGGAATGTGTTTTGCTCCCTCAAAGCCTACAACACCTGTAGTGTAAACTCTATCTTTGTAGGAATCTTTTGGAGGCACAAGACAGTTTGTAGTCATTAAAATTGGTCCGTTAAATAATTCAAACTCTTTGTCTTGCTTCCACCATGCATTTCCATAGTTACCAACAAAATGTGGATATTTCTTAAAAGTCGGGTAATAATGAGCAGGAAGCATTTCTCCGTGGGTATAAACGTCAACCCCTGTACCAGCAGTTTGCTCCAACAATTGCTCTAAGTCTTTCAAATCATGACCGCTTATCAATATTCCAGGATTATTTCTCACACCAATATTAACTTTTGTTATTTCAGGATGGCCATAAGTCGATGTATTCGCTTTATCAAGAAGTGCCATTGTATCAACGCCAAATTTTCCTGCCTCGAGTGCAAGAGCCACATAATCATCTGCAGTCAAGCTGTCATCTAAAATTTTAGCTAAAGCCTTTTCCATAAACCTAAATATATTATCATCTTTGTATCCCAGCTGATATGCGTGATATGCATAAGCCGCCATACCTTTTACACCATAAGTGATAAGCTCTCTTAATGACCTTATATCTTCGTCTTTTGTAGATAAAACTCCTACCTCACGAGCTATTGCCTCTATATCTTCATCTGTACCATAAACCCAGTTTATAGCTTCAATGGATTCATCTACTTCAATTTCTGCTTTTTTGAGGTCTTGTTTTATTTCCTCCCTTAATGCAACAGCTTCTTTTATTTTGTTAATAAAGAAGTTTTTGTCAAAGTTAACGTTAGTTATTGTGGAAAATAATCCCTCAATAAGGAATCTGTCCGTCTTATCTTTATTTACTCCTGCTTCTCTAGCCTTTAAATTTAGATAAGATATACCTTTCAATGTAAAAACCAGCAAATCTTGAAGATTTGCAACATCGTCTGTCTTGCCGCATACACCTCGTACTGTACAGCCTATGCCCTGAGAAGCTTCTTGACATTGATAGCAAAACATGCTCATTTTACTTCCTCCTTTTTTAAGCTTTTGTCCACAAATTATGATAAACTAAAAGTTCAATAGAATCTGTGATAAAAATCACAAAATAAAAACTCCAAATGAACATAATTCATTTGGAGTCAAACATTTATTGTATCCATTTCTATATTTTCTATATAAGCATCTGTATTTTTTTCAATATAGTCTACAACCTCTTGAACTATTTTATGTGTTAAAACAGCATCACTGCCACACACCGAAAAACCTATGACAATTGATTTGTGTAAATTTTGGTTTTCTATTTCGCATATAGATACATTATAATGACTTTTTACCTTACCTACAATGCTTCTTACAATCATTCTTTTTTCTTTTAATGAATGAACCCAATTGGCATGTAGATATACTTTACAATAAGATACAATCATATATATCCCCTTACCTAACTTCCTTCAGGAAATTTTTACAATATAATTATACCTTACAATATTATGCTTTTTCAATAAAATCACACCTTCTTTATCTAATGCGTACTATAAAGGTAGATAGAGAGGAGTGTGAACATATGAAATGGCTAATCATTTCAGGGTTTGCAATATCATCAAGCATAGATAATTTTGGAGTAGGCATTTCCTATGGTATACGAAATATACGAATAAGTATTCTTTCCAATACAATCATCGCAATAATCTCTTTTTTATTTAGCATGTCTGGAATATTTTTTGGTAAATGGTTAAATAAAACCCTGCCAGGATCACTACCTTTAATTGTAGGAGCATTTCTGCTTTTTATAATAGGACTTAGAATTATTTTACTGGCTGTTCCTCGTAAAACGTCTTCCAAAAATATACAACGAATATCATCAAAGACTACTTCTATAAAAAAAATTTTGGAAAATCCTGAAATCGTAGATTTGGATAAATCCGGAGAAATCAATTTATGGGAAGCAATCCTTTTGGGAATTGTCCTTTCAGCAAATGCTCTGACAAACGGACTGGGAGCAGGGCTTTTGGGTTTTTGTCCCTTTGCTATATCTTTCACTACATCAATTGGAAGCTTTGTTTCTGTATGGGCAGGAGTACAATTAGGGGCAAAAGTTGCTAATATGCGAATAGGCTCTTTTACCATCGGACAATTTGGCACGATTCTAAGCGGGGTTATTTTACTTATAATAGCTTATAAAACTTTGTTCTAAGCCTTAAGGTACTAAAAGTTTAAGCCGGAAAACCCGGCTTAAACTTTTTATCTATTTTGAAAGTCATACACCATTTTTGATATCTGCCTTATTACAGTATATGCATAGGAGTCGTCAGAACCATCTACATCATTTGCAAGTACAGTTAATATATAAGGTCTCGCCGGATGGAAAACTATCGCTGTATCATTTACTACATTGGACAAATTACCTATTTTGTGTGCTACCTCTATTCCATCTGGTATAGGATAAGATATTCTATCATTATATATGGTATTTTTAAGATAATACATCAATTCTCCTGCAGTATCCGGATGAGCATTTACATAATCTAAAAGTTTTTTCATATACATACTCATATCTCTTGGAGAAGTAATATTGCTGCTGTAGGGTATTACATAGGCTCCTAATTTTTCCATAAATTTTATATAATTATCCCTTCCTACAACTCTCATAATCATATTGGAGGCTATATTATCACTCTCTTCAATCGAACGTCTTGAAAGCTCTCTTATAGTATAATAACTTCCAACAGGGTCTGCCTGTATAGAACCGGCACCCCCTTCATAGTCAGCTTGAGTGTATTGCACCTTCATATTAGGGTCTATTTTTCCATCGGTTATAAGAGTATAAAGGTAAAAGTTAAGAGGTACTTTATAAGTGCTTGCTGCAATAAACGAATCATAACCGTTTATTTCTAAAGTTTGCCCTGTATTTAAGTCAATAAAGTAAACTCCGTATTTGCCAGGATATTGAGATATCAATGCCTGAATGTTATTTTTAAGTTCTTGATAATTTGTAGCATTGTTCAATTGTTGTGGCACTTCAACAGGCGGATGAGGAATTAAAATCTTTTGCCCAACATATAAGCTATCCCCATCATTTAATCCATTTGTATCTATTATATTTTGGACATTCGTTCCATGGCGCTTTGCTATAAAGTATAAGTTATCCCCTGGCTTAACAGAGTAAACTATCGGGTCAGCCCAGGAAACAGTTTCAAGAACAGCATATGTCTTAGGACCTACAATTCCATCGGGCACAAGATTTTTGGACCTTTGAAAGTCTAAAACTCCATTTAATGTCATTTTACCAAATATGCCGTCAACAGTGCCTGTATCAAATCCCGCTTTATTTAACATGGCTTGTAATTCTTTTACATCAGTCCCATACGTCCCGCTATATAAAAGCCTTGACCCAAAAGTGAATTTTGGAAGATTTCTTGCAAACGAAAATATAGGTATCAATACAACAATAGCAATAATAAGAATCCATGAAAGTATCTTTTTTACATTCTTCAATTTTATCACCCCATTCAATTCCAATTATACTGTATATAATATCATATTTCAACAAACATATATATCCATATATAACAGCTTATATATATTTTTTTAATAAAAAATTTTTTAATGGAAATATTAAATATGAGGTGATTTAAATATGCGCTCAATGTGGAAAGGAGCAATAAGTTTTGGTCTTGTAAGTATCCCCATAAAACTGTATACCGCTACAGAAGACCATGCCATACATTTTAGGCAACTTCATAAAGAATGTAAAACTCCTATAAAATATGAAAAAATCTGCCCTGTATGTAATAGACCCATTTCAGATGAGGAAATAGTGCGAGGATATGAATACGAACCAGGTAAATTTGTCATTATAGATGAGGAAGATTTGGAAAGGATACCTATGCCAACAGTTAAAACCATTGATATAGTAGATTTTACCGATATAGGACAAATAGACCCCATATATTATGATAAAACATATTTCATTGTACCCGAAGATATTGGTACAAAGCCTTATGTACTTTTAAGAGATTCTATGAAAGAAACAAAACGAGTTGCAATAGCGAAAGTGGTAATCAGGTCCAAGCAAAGCCTCGCATGCATACGAGTGTACGATGAAAAATATATGGTCATGGAAACAATGCATTTTCCTGATGAAATAAAAAGCACAAACCAACTTCCTCCTTTAAGAGAAGTCAACTTGCATGAAAATGAAATAAAAATGGCCAAACAACTTGTTGATACTCTAACCTCAGATTTCAAACCCGAAAAATATGATGATAACTACAGAAAGACGTTAATTGAAATGATTGAGTCAAAGATACAAGACAAAGAAATAGAAATTCCTCAAAAAGCACCTGAAGCTGACAATGTCCTCGATTTAGTAAGTGCACTAAAAGCGAGTATTGAATCTGTAAAAAAAGAAGAAAAAGCAAAAAAAGGTCGCAAAAGAAAAGGCGCATAAAGGAAGAGTGGCTATGACTATGATAGAAGAAAAAATATCACCTATGCTGGCATTCAGCAGTGACCCTTTTGATAATCCTGAATGGATATATGAAATCAAATGGGATGGTTCAAGAACTATCGCTTTTCTTTCAAATAAAACAAGGCTTCAAGATAGAAGGCTTGTTGATATAACCCACCAGTTTCCGGATTTAGCATTGCTTCATAAACAAATAAAAGCAAAAGAAGCAATACTTGACGGTGAACTGGTAGTCTTAAAAAACGGCAAGCCTAGTTACAAAAGCATTATGTCGAGAAAGCATCAACAAAATTTAGTAAAAATAAATCTTTTAAGCAAGATAATGCCCGTAATTTTCATAACATGGGATATATTATACTTAAACGGCAAATCTCTTGTAGAATTGCCACTTATAGAGAGAAAAGATATACTTAGAAAAACAGTTAAAGAAAGCGAGGTCATAAAAATATCTGATTTTATTTTTGAACATGGCAAAAGGCTTTTTGAAGAGACAGGCAAAAGGGGACTTGAAGGAATTGTCGCCAAAAAAGTTGATTCAAAATATTTAATAGGGAAAAGGAGTAAACTGTGGCTTAAGTCAAAACATTTTATTGTAATAAATGCAGTTATTATAGGGTACAGAACTGATAAAACAGCTCTTATATTGGGACTTTACGATGAGGAAAATAATTTAATAAACATAGGAAGTTGTGAATCAGGCCTATCCCAGAAGGAATTAAAAGCATTTTATGAAGTTGCCAAGGAGATAAAAGCTCCAGATAATTATTATAACTTTAAAGAAAAAAATGTGCAATGGTTAAAGCCTTTGCTAACATGTAAAGTGAGATTTATGGAATGGTCTGAAAACATGAAAATGAGGGCACCTTCTTTTATTCAATTTGAGTATAATGTAAAGCCAGAAGAGTGCAGGTTTGAGTAAACTCACTTCAAAAACTTGATATAAACTTTCCTTCTCCTTGGACCATCAAACTCGCAAAAATAAATACCCTGCCAAGTTCCTAAAAGTGGTTTTCCATTTTCAATAATTAAAGTTACTGAACTTCCCATAAGAGACGCTTTTATATGGGCATCTGAATTGCCTTCCATATGTTTAAAACGCATATTAGGAATTACTCTTTCTAAAGCCGCCATTATATCTTCTCTTACAGTTGGATCCGCATTTTCGTTTATTGTAACTCCCGCTGTTGTATGAGGCACAAAGATAACACAAGCCCCATCAACAATACCAGATTTCCTAATCTCCTGCATCACCATATCAGTAATATCCACCATCACTTCTCTTACCGGTGTATTTATCTCAAAAACAATCATCATAACTCCTCCATTTTTAATTTTCTGGATTTGCTTTCTATAATAGCAAATTGTTTAATGGCATGTCAACATGCCTTTAAATATTATTAGTTCATAAATTCACAATTATTTTTTAACTTATTAAAATTCCCTTTCCTTATAAAATATTAGAAGATAACAAAAAAGGTTGAAAAGGAACTTTCATTGTCCTTTTCAACCTTTTTTAATATCTTTTTATTCTACTGTAACTGATTTTGCAAGATTACGCGGTTTATCTACGTCACATCCTTTTTCTACTGCCATATAATATGCCAAAAGCTGCAAAGGTACAACTGTCAATACTGGGGTTAATTCTTTAAGTGTATCAGGTATATATATTACTTTGTCTACAACGTCCTCTAGCTGCAGATTGCCTTGTTTTGCAAAAGCAAGTATAAAACCGCCTCTTGCCTTTACTTCTTTTATATTGCTGAGCATCTTTTCAAAAAGGTCCTCTTGGGTCGCAAGAGCTATCACAAGTGTTCCATCTTCTACAAGGGCTAAAGTTCCGTGTTTTAATTCACCAGCCGGATAAGCTTCTGAGTGAATATAAGATATTTCTTTAAGTTTTAAGGAACCTTCCATAGCAACAGCATAGTCCAATCCTCTTCCAATGTAAAAAACGTCTTTTGCGTTGTAATGTTCATAAGCAAATTTTTGAATTGTCTCTTTGTTGTCAAGAAGGTACTGAACTTTTTCTGGCAGCTTCTTTAATTCTGTACAAAGTTCCATAACCTTTGTTTTAGTTATCGTTCCTTTCTTTATTGCAAGGTCCATAGCTATAAGATAGAGGGCTACAAGTTGCGTAGTATAAGCTTTGGTAGAAGCTACAGCAATCTCCGGTCCCGCCCATGTATATAGTACATCATCTGCTTCTCTGGAGACAGAACTTCCAACGACGTTTGTAATGGCTATAACTCTTGACCCCTTTTTCTTAGCCTCTTTTAATGCAGCAATGGTATCTGCTGTCTCTCCTGACTGGCTTATTACAATTGTAAGAGTTCTTTCATTTACTAATGGGTCTCTATATCTAAATTCTGAAGCGACATCTACTTCAACAGGTATTCTCGCAAGATTTTCTATAACGTATTTCCCAACAACACCCGCATGATAAGCTGTTCCACACGCTACAATAAAAATTTTATCTATCTTTTCAAGGTCTTCTTTTGTAATTTTTACATCGTCTAAAACTATTTCTGAATCATTGACTATCCTACCTCTTAGAGTATCTTTTATCGCGTTTGGCTGTTCGTGAATTTCTTTTATCATGAAATGTTCATAACCGCCCTTTTCAGCCGCCTCTACATCCCATTTTACTTCAAAAAGCGATTTTTCTACTTGCCTTCCAAACATGTCTATAAACTCTACGCTGTCTTTTCTAATTATGGCAATCTCATTGTCATCAAGAAAATATACACTTCTTGTATGTTTTAATATAGCTGGGATATCAGATGCAATAAAGTTTTCACCATTGCCTATTCCAACTATAAGAGGTGCTTCTTTTCTTGCAGCTACAATCATATCGGGATTGTTTTTGCATAAAACGCCCAAGGCATAAGAACCTTCAATTCTGTCTAAAACTTTTTTCACTGCCTCTACTATATCGCCATTGTAATAATACTCCAGCAAATTTGCTACAACTTCTGTATCAGTCTCAGACTTAAAAGTATAGCCTTCTTCCAATAGCCATTTTTTAAGTGGCAGATAGTTTTCAATTATGCCATTGTGAACTACTGCAATCAATCCTGATTGGGATAAATGGGGATGGGAGTTGGTGTCAGATGGTTCTCCATGGGTAGCCCACCTTGTGTGTCCTATCCCTATGGTACCTGCCATACTATCTTTTTCAACCAGCTCTTTTAGGACATTTAATCTTCCCTTTGCTTTCTTTATATTTATATTGCCATCATTTAAAATGGCAATTCCTGCCGAATCATAGCCTCTATACTCTAATTTTGTCAATCCATCTAAAAGTATTGGCGTCGCCTGTTTATCGCCAATATACCCTACAATTCCACACATATTTAGTCTCCTCTCATTATTGTAATGGATATTACCCTGCCCAGACTGCTTTATGCCACAGTCGCCTGTGGTTTTACCAGTCTTTTATCGGTCGCAGGGAAACCGCAGGGCACCCGCCGATAACTCGATAAACCCTGTCCTCGTCAGCTTAAAGTGTACACTTTAAGCCCAGGCGCTTTTTAAAGTTTTAGCTTTTACCTACCTGCTCTTTTTCAATAAGCATCCCCCCTTTCAAATAATACCTTTCGCACTTTTATTTAATTTAATTTTCTTTCTATTAACTCGGCAAGTTCTTTTGCCATTTGACTAATTTTATTATAATCTTTTCCTTCTACCATAACTCTCACAAGAGGCTCAGTACCAGATGGCCTTATCAGTACTCTACCTTCTCCTTTCATTTCCCTTTCTAAATTTTTAATTTCCCTTTTTATTTCTTCATCCTCCAAATAGGCATTTTTTAACTCATTTTTTACTTTTGCGTTTATAAGAACTTGTGGGTAAGTAACCATACAGGCAGCTAATTCTGACAATTTTTTCCCACTTTCTTTTAAAATAGAACAAAGTTTTAAAGCTGTAATTTCCCCATCTCCAGTAGTATTGTCATCAAGGAAAATAATATGACCCGATTGTTCTCCACCAATAGAATATCTACCTTTTATCATCTCTTCCAAAACATATCTATCGCCTACTTTTGTTCTTATGAGATTAATCCCTTGCTCTTTAAGTGCAATCTCAAAACCGATATTGCTCATAACTGTTGCTACAACTGTGTTATTTTTTAATCTACCTTTTTTCTTTAAATCTATAGCACATATTGCCATTATGTGGTCTCCATCAATAACATTTCCTTTTTCATCAACTGCAATAAGTCTGTCAGCATCTCCATCAAAGGCTAAACCTATATCGGCCCCATTTTTTATCACAAGTTGTTGCAATTTTTCAGGATGAGTAGAACCACAATTGACATTTATCTTATCCCCTATAGGTTCTGCTCCATACAATATAACCTCTGCACCCAATTCCTTAAACAAAATTGGCGCCACTGTGCTGCTGGCTCCATAAGCACAATCAATTACAATTTTCATTCCTTTTAAATCCCCATCAATTGTAGATTTTAAAAACTCTATGTAATCTCTATGAGAATTTGTGTATTCTTTCCTTGTACCTATTCCTGTCCCAATAGGAGAGGGCAACTCATTTTTTTCTTTTATTATATTTTCTATTCTATCTTCTACTTCATCTGGCAATTTATATCCATCTTTATCAAAAAATTTTATCCCATTGTACTCTACAGGATTATGAGATGCCGATATCATAACTCCAGCATCTGCTTGATATAATCGGGTAAGGTAAGCTACCGCTGGTGTAGGAATTATCCCCACACTTATAACCTCTGCCCCTACAGAGGTAAGGCCTGCAGTTAAGGCGCATTCCAACATATCACCAGATATACGACTGTCTTTACCAACCACAACCTTAGGTCTATGAGTCCCCTGAGTCAACACATAAGCCCCTGCTCTTCCTAGTTCAAAAGCAAGTTGTGGAGTCAAATCATAATTAGCTATACCTCTAACACCATCTGTACCAAACAACCTTGCCATTTTCTATCTCCTCTCAATAAATCATACGATAATATTTTATCACAGTGAAAACTACTTTTCAATTTACATTATTCCTCCAGCATTTTCAAAATCTTTTGCATAACTTTATCTCTCAATTCACCAATTTCTGCCTTTATATCTATATTCAAATTTGGATAAATTGGTTCTCCTATTTTCACTCTAATTTTCCCTTTAATTTTAGGAATATACTTTCCAAAAGGAAGTATCGAATAGGTACCCAATATTGCAATTGGGACTATAGGTTTTCCAGATTTATATGCTAGATACATAGCCCCTTCATGCATTTTCTCTACTTTACCAGTTGGTGATATTCCTCCTTCTGGAAATAATCCTATAGAATCTCCTTCCTTTAGTCTAGATAACGCTTGTTTTAGAGCATTTAAATCAGGCGAATTCTTTTTTATAGGAATTGCCTTGGCAATTTTTAAGACAGGTTTTAAAAAAATTATTTTATAAAGTTCAGAACTTGCTAAAAATATAACGGGTCTTTTTACAGAACAGACTACTACAACTGGATCTAGCAAACTTTGATGGTTTGCAACAAAAATACAAGCTCCCTCAGGTAAATTTTTCTCATATTTTACTTCAAGGGAATAGAATATCTCAAGAATTAATCTAGCAATAAACCGTAAAATTCTATATAACAAAAAATAATACCTCCCTCTTTCATGGCAAGTTCATAAAGTCAGTGCTATAAAATATATTCGCTATAATGTTTGCCAATCCTTCTTTATAATAAAAAAAGAAGGGCGTTTACCCCTCCTCAGTTTATCTCAAGTCCTTTTTTAAATGCATTTATATTTAATTCGACAAATTTTTGTGGCACGTTATTTTTTATTATCTCTTCCCAATCAATGTCTTATAGTCCTAAATATTTAACAAGTACTCCCAAAAGAACTATATTTTGTGCTTTTTGATATTTCCTCAATCAAGTTTTTAGGCTATTCTTCTTTGCCCATGAGTACAGAAAGTATAATACCACGGGCTACTGCCTCATCCTCCATCATTATTTTTTTCATTTAATTTCTCCCCATTTAATTCGTCCTTACCAAGCAGATACTATAGATGCAAAAGCTATAGAATTAAACTTATCTTCGTGGGAATCAGCTCTCGATACTAAGACAATTGGCGCTTTTGCTCCTACCACAATTCCCGCACTTCTTGCCTTGGCAAAGTAAGTAAAGCTTTTACCTAAAGCATTTCCAACTTCTATAAAAGGTACTAATAATATATCTGCATCTCCTGCAACCTCACTTTTTACTCCTTTGTGAATTGCCGCTTCCTTGCTTATGGCAAGGTCAAATGCTAAAGGGCCATCTACTATTCCTTCTATCTTTCCTCTCTGGTTCATTTCCTTTAATTTAGCGGCTTCAACAGTGGAAAGCATTTTAGGATTTATCACTTCTACCGCCGACAAACAGGCTACTTTAGGATTTTCTATTTCTATAGCTTTTGCCACTTTAATAGCATTTTTTAAAATTTGCACTTTCTCTTCTAAAGTAGGACTTATATTCATTCCTCCATCGGTTAAAAGTAATAATTTATGATAATTTGGAATTTCATAAACCATTACATGACTGAGTAATCCGTCTCCTCTGATGCCGTATTCGCTGTCAAGAACAACCTTTAAAAGAGTAGCAGTAGGAACAAGGCCTTTCATGACAAAAGAAGCTCTACCTTCTCTAACTTCTAAAACTGCCCTTTTGCATTTTTCCGACTCTTCTTTTTCATCAATTATTTCATATTGCTTAATATCAATGCCTATATCTTTTGCAATAGTTTCTATTTTTTCTTTAATACCTACCAATATAGGATTTCCTATCCCTTCTTTTCTTGCAGATTCGCATGCTAACAATACTTCACAGTCTTCTGCCCCTGCCACAGTAAATATTTTATTGAATCCTTTTGCTTTCTTTACAATTTCACTTAATTTTTTCAAGTTTACACCTCCTACAGAAAAAATAACCTCCGAAGAGGTTATTTCAGACTGTAGACAAACTTTCGTAAAGGAGATATTTTGCATAAGGAGCGACTTGTTACAAAGCGGTAACAAAACTTAGCAAGACCGAGGGTGGAGGCAGGGCCGAAGCCATGGATGGCGAAGGCGGGCACCTGAGGCAAGGAGGCCGATTGTGCCCGGTACCCTGCCGGAGCCCGAAGGTCGAGCTTTAGTTTTGTCGCTTTGGAACATCGGAGCGACGATGCAAAATATCTCCTTTGAATATTTTTTAACTTTGTCAACAAACTGAAATAACCTCCGAAGAGGTTATTTTTTAGTTGTAATGAGACTTTTCACTAATTCTACTCCCTTATTTAAGGCTTTTTCGTTAATAGGTATCAAATGCTCTTTACCTTTGCCAAAGACTTCATGCAGAGCTTTTAGTGCTGTTTCCAATTTTACAACTTTAGTAGTTTCTATGAAAGCACCTAACATTACCATGTTAGCAATTTTTAAATTGCCTAATTCACTGGCAATATCGTTAGCAGGTATTTCATACACTTCTATGTCTTTTCTCTCTGCTTTTCTGTCTACTAACGAAGTATTTATGAATAATTTACCACCTGGTATTACATAAGATTCGTATTTGTCTAAAGAAGGCCTATTCATTACAATTACAGAAGTAGCCTCTGTAATAACCGGAGAACCTACCTCTTCATCCGATACAGTGACATTGCAGTAGGCTGTTCCCCCTCTCATTTCAGGACCATAAGAAGGAGTCCAAGACACATTTTTTCCCTCAAACATTCCCGCATAGGTAATTATAAGCCCCATTGACAAAACTCCTTGACCACCAAAGCCTGCAAAGATTATTCTTTCTTCCATAATTACTTAACCTCCTCTAAGGTGTTTTTATACACACCCAAAGGGTAATAAGGTTCCATATAATCTTTTATCCAATTTAATGCCTCTATCGGGGTCATACCCCAATTAGTAGGACAACTAGATAGAACTTCTACCATTGCAAATCCCTTCTTTTGTATTTGAGCCAAAAATGCGTTTTTTATAGCTTTTTTAGCCTGCATTACATGTTTCACATCATAAACCGCTACTCTTTCAATATACGCTGTCCCATCAAGTGTTGCTAGCATTTCACTCACTCTAATGGGATAACCATTTATTTCTGGCTTTCTTCCGTAAGGAGTAGTAGTTGTTTCCTGGCCAATTAATGTAGTGGGAGCCATTTGTCCTCCTGTCATTCCATAGTTGGCATTGTTGACAAAAATAACTGTTATATTTTCTCCCCTTGCAGCCGCATGAACAATCTCTGCCGTTCCAATAGCTGCTAAGTCTCCATCTCCTTGATAAGTAAACACAATTTTATCAGGATGAACCCTCTTTATACCTGTAGCAACTGCTGGAGCCCTTCCATGAGCAGCCTCTTGCATATCACAATTAAAATACTCATATGCAAATACAGCACATCCTACAGGAGCAACTCCTATTGCTTTATCTAAAACATCTAATTCTTCCATAACTTCAGCTACCAGCCTATGGATTATACCGTGGGTACAACCGGGACAATAATGGAAAGGCGTATCTGTTAATCCCTTTGTTTTTTGAAATACAACAGCCATTATTTCACACCCCCTGCTATTTTCTTAATTTGTTCTAGCATCACAGCTGGTTCTGGTATCATACCACCCGGCCTTCCGTAGAAATAGACCGGTTTTTTGAATTGTACTGCAAGTTTTACATCTTCTACCATTTGTCCCATGCTCATTTCTACAGTCAAATAAGCTTTTGCTGTATCAACTGTCTTTTCAAAAGGCTCTTTCGGGAAAGGCCATAGAGAAATTGGTCTTATTAATCCTACTTTATACCCTTCTCTTCTTGCAATATTCATTACATTCTTTGCTACGCGGGCAATAGTACCATAAGCAACTAAAATAATATCCGCATCTTCGCAATTTATCATTTCATATCTAACTTCATTCTTTTCAGCCTTTGCATATTTTTCAAATAATTCATAATTATATTTCTCTAATACAGGTGGATCGATATATAAAGAGTTGATTATGTTTCTATGCTCTCTATTTCCTCTACCTGTAGTAGCCCACGTTTTTTCAGGGATATTCCTTGTCTTTTTCTGAATATTGTCAAAATCTACAGGTTCCATCATTTGGCCTAACATTCCATCTCCCAATATTACAACAGGGTTTCTATATTCATCGGCAATGTCAAAAGCTTCCTGAACTAAATCTGCCATTTCTTGGATTGTAGAAGGAGCAAGAACTATCAATTTATAATCTCCATGGCCTCCTCCTTTTGTAGATTGAAAATAATCTCCTTGGGCTCCTTGAATATTTCCTAGTCCTGGACCACCCCTCATTATATTCACAATTACACAAGGTACTTGAGCACCTGCAAGATATGAAATACCTTCTTGCATAAGGCTCAAACCAGGGCTGCTGGTAGAAGTCATAACACGAGCTCCTGCTCCACCTGCCCCATATACCATATTTATAGCAGAAACTTCACTTTCTGCTTGTAAAAATACGCCACCTACCTCCGGCATTCTCTTTGCCATGTAAGCTGTAACCTCATTTTGAGGTGTTATAGGATAACCAAAGTAATGTCTACACCCAGCTTGAATAGCTGCTTCCGCTAACGCCTCATTACCTTTCATTAATACCTTAGCCATTTTACTCCCCTCCATTTATTTTATAACTGTTATAACAGTATCTGGACACATCATAGCACAGAATGCACAACCTATACATTTGTCCATATTTTCAGGCTTAACAGTAGCAGGATGATATCCTTTCACATTTATTTTACTTAAATCCATCTCAATAATCTTTTTAGGACAGGCATTGACACACAATTCGCAACCTTTACATAAATCTTCATTAAAAATAACTTTTGCCACATAAATTCCTCCTCTCACATTTTATCCCATGGAGCTTTCATATAAAGGTCAATTGGAAATATTGGATATCCTAAGTCAGGAACTTGATTGAGTAACTCTCTTTTTACAGTCACCATCTTAATAGGTATACCTGTAATTTTCGAGACTTCTTCCACCACTTTTTGACCTCTTAAAATATCCTCCACTGTTGTTTCATAAGATAAATGGGTATTGTTTACTAAATGAGTCACTTTAATTTTAGCTGCTTCTTCAATCGATTTAAGATATTCAATTACCAATTTTACATCTTTTGTAAGTGGTCTATTTACATTAATTACAAATAATACTTCTGCATCTTGATCCTTTATTATATGCCGATACTGACCTAACGGAGTTGCTCCTACATCGTCTCCCCCAACATCGAAGACTGCATATTTATCCTTGCTGTATAATGCCCCATAGATGTTACGGGAAATAGCAGGCACATCTGCATTCATATATTTCTCTTCTACTCCTATTACCCGTATTCCCCACTTCTCAAAGAGCTCCTTCCTCACTTCTCTTGACCGAAAATATGGGTTTACAATATCCAAGTCCACTATTTCTACCTCTTTTCCTGATTCTCTTATAAGCTTAGCATAATTTATCGCAATTTCCGTCTTACCTGTACCGTAATGCCCTACTACAATAGTCAATCTTTTAAAATCCATTATCTATCATCCCTTTAACTATACATTTTAGCTTTTTCTTCACCGCTAAGCACCCGATATGCTCCCTGCGCCAAAGCTGACATTTCATCCTCACCTGGATATACATAAATAGGAGCTATAAATTTTACTCTTTCACTTATCCTTTTTACAAAATCCTCGTTATACGCTATTCCACCTGTAATTCCTATTGCATCTACCTGTCCTTTTAAAACCACTGCCATCGCTCCAATTTCCTTAGCTGTCTGATAGGCCATAGCTTCTAAGACCAATTCTGCTTTTTTATCTCCTTCTTTAATTTTTTTATAAACTTCTCTTACATCGTTAGTGCCTAAATGTGCCACTATTCCCCCTTGTCCTATTAACCTCTTTTTCATCTCCTGATAGGTGTATTTACCACTATAACATAACTTTACTAAGTCAAGTACAGGAAGCCCTCCCGCTCTTTCTGGAGAAAAAGGCCCTTCCCCATTTAAAGCATCATTTACATCTACTACCCTGCCGTGTTTATGAGCCCCAATCGATATACCGCCACCTAAATGAGCGATAATCAAATTCACCTCTTCGTATTTTTTGTTCAAATCGGCGGCTAAACGTCGAGCAATTGCTTTTTGATTCAAAGCATGGAATATACTAGACTTTTCAATCTCAGGCATTCCTGTTATTCTTGCTATATCCTCTAATTCATCTACTACTACAGGGTCTACTATATAAGCTTCAATATCGTGTTCTTTAGCTAAAGTATAAGCAATTATACCCCCCAAATTGGAAGCATGTTCTCCTCTTTCAGCCTTCTTTAAATCCTCTATCATTTTTTCATTTACAATATAAGTTCCACTTTCTATTGGCTTTAAAAGTCCTCCTCTTCCTACTATTGCATCAATTTCTGAAAGAGAAATTCCTTTTTCTTTTAACATATTTAAAATTGCCTGAGTTCTAAATTCAAACTGGTCAATAATACTTTTGTATTTAGCAAGTTCTTCAGAGCTGTGCCGTAAAGTCTCAGTAAAAACAGGCTCTTTGTCTTTAAACACGGCAACTTTTGTAGATGTAGACCCGGGATTTATCACAAGAATCAAAAACAAAACAATCCCCTCCGTCTACTTCCTCAATTTATATTATATTACACTTCCTTTTTACATTAAAATTTTGTCAAAAAATTATTAAAGTTATTTCAAAATTTTAATGAAAGAGCGGGAATATCATGCCCCCATTTAAATATAATTGTCTTTTACGGCAGCAATAGTTTTTATCCTCTCCTCCGCAACTCTATCAGCTGCAACATATGTTGGAATGTTCTCTTCCTTAGACTTCTGTATCACCTTTCTCACTGTGTCAAATATCATGGAAACCTTTCTCATAGCTCTATCTCTGTTATATCCAGAAGGATTGAGTTCATCTGCTACATTTATAACTCCACCCGCATTTATAATATAATCTGGTACATAGAGGATCCCTTTCTCTTGTAATATATCCCCATGCCTCTCTTCTTTTAACTGGTTATTAGCTGAACCTGCTACTATCTTGCACTTAAGCTGTGGAATCGTTTCATCGTTTATTATCGCTCCTAAGGCACAAGGGGCAAATATATCACATTCTACCCCGTATATCTCATCTGGCTTTACATATTCGGCTTTGACTTCTTCCACTACTCTTTTTACATTGTCCTCAAATATGTCTGTTACAATTAACTTTGCCCCTGCTCCATATAGATACTTTGCTAAATTGTATCCTACATTTCCTACTCCTTGTATTGCAATTCTCAAACCTTTAAGATCTGAAGTCCCAAAAACTTCTTCACAAGCTGCCTGTATTCCTCTAAATACGCCATAGGCTGTAAAAGGAGATGGATCCCCGCTGGTTTCAGCCAACCCTGCTACATATTTCGTTTCATAGTGTATATATTCCATATCTTTTAAGTTTGTACCAACATCCTCAGCAGTTATATATCTTCCTTTAAGAGATTCTATATACCTTCCAAGACTTCTAAACAATGCTTCTGATTTGTCTTTTCTCGGATTTCCAATTACAACTGTTTTACCACCACCTAAGTTTAAACCAGCAGCAGCATTTTTATAAGTCATTCCTCTTGCAAGCCTTAATGCGTCATTTATCGCATCTTCTTCTGAGTCATAAGTCCACATCCTACATCCGCCTAAAGCAGGACCTAAAGTTGTGTCATGAATTGCAATTATCGCCTTAAGACCTGAAGTCTTGTCATGGCATAAAATCACATTTTCATAATCTTTAGTTTCCATTATGTCAAATATTTTCATAAATATCTTCCCCCCTCTTTAATAATCAAACATTAGAAGCAAGAGATGCCAACATTATAGAGTTAAATTTAGCTTCACTGGAATCTGCCCTTGAAGTCAAGACAATCGGGCTTTTTGCCCCCATTATTATCCCTGCTATCCTTCTTTGTGCTATATAGGTTATAGCTTTATACAGCATATTGCCAGCTTCAATATCTGGAACTAAAAGAATATCAGCGTTACCTGCAACAGGGCTTATTATCCCTTTATGCCGCGCTGCTTCTACCGATAAAGCATTATCAAGAGCCAATGGCCCATCTATTATAGCCCCTTTGATTTGACCTCTTTCACTCATTTTTGAAAGTATTGCTGCATCTAAGGTAGCTTGCATATCAGGATTAACTGTTTCAACAGCTCCTAAAACTGCAACCCTTGGAGCATCAATTCCAATTTGCCTTGCAACGTCTACCGCATTTAAAATTATGTCTATTTTCCCTTTTAAATCAGGTGCAATATTCATTGCTGCATCTGTCAAAAGTATAAGTCTGTTATATGGAGATTCAAAAACAGCCACATGACTTAAAGTTCTTCCAGTGCGAAGGCCAATTTCCTTATCTAAAACAACCCTTAATATCTCTGCCGTCTGTACAAGGCCTTTCATCAATATATCCGCTTTGCCTTCGCTTACAAGCTTTACAGCTTCGCGACAAGCTTCTAAGTTATTTTTTGTATCTATTATTTCGTGATCCTTTAAATCCATTGATATTGAAGATGCTATCCTTTCTATTTTTTCTTTATCACCAACTAATATGGCTTTTACTATTCCTCTTTCATGAGCTTCTTTAATCGCTTCTAATACATCTTCATCCGCTGCTTGAGCTACTGCTATAGTTTTGGGAGGCAAGTCTTTTACGTAATTATACATTTCTTCAAATGTTCTCATATCCTACACCTCGTCAGTTATAAATCTTGGGCTTTTCAATATTTCTTAAAACTCTTAACGCACCATCTCTTAAAGCTTCCATTTCATCTCCCCCTGGATAAAGAGTTATAGGTGCAATAAAGCTGGTCATATCAATGATTATCTCTATTAGTCGTTTAGAATAAGCAAGTCCACCAGTTAAAATTATTGATTTCACATCCCCCTTTAATACTGCCGCCATTCTGCCAATTTCCTTTGCAATTTGATAAGCCATAGCTTCAAAAACCAATTTAGCTTTTTTATCACCATTTTGTATGCATCTCTCCACTTCACGCACATCATTTGTCCCAAGATGTGCTACCATCCCACCCATACCTACAACTTTTTTCTTCATCTCATCAAAACTGTATTTACCAGAATAACAAAGGTCAACAACTTTCATCGATGGCAGGCTGCCTGTCCTTTCAGGAGAAAAGGGCCCCATTTGATTTGCATTGTTTACATCTACAATTTTTCCTCCCTTTATCGCCGCTACTGAAATACCTCCTCCCATATGAGCAACGACAAGATTTAAATCTTTCTCATTAATGCCATTTTCCGTTGCATATCGATGAACACACGCTTTTATGTTTAAAGCATGAGATTGACTTTTTCTTGGAAGCTCAGGAAGGCCAGAAATCCTTGCAACATCTTCCATTTCATCAACAGCTACAGGATCTAATGTATAAACAGGAATATTATGTTTATCTCCTATAGCTCTTCCAATTAGTCCACCAAGATTTGAAGCATGTTCACCTCCAACTCCCCTTCTCAAATCCTCAAGCATAATATCGTTTACAAGGTAAGTGCCACTCTGAACAGGTTTAACAAGTCCTCCTCTTACCACAATTGCAGATATTTCTTTCAAGTTTACGTTATTTTGCTCTATCCAATCATTTATAGCATTTAACCTTAAATCAAATTGGTCAATGATACTCTTATATTTTTTAAGCGCTTCAATGTCGTGAGCAATCTCCGTTTTTACAATTTCCCTTTCTTCTTCATATAGCGCCACTTTAGTAGAAGTAGAACCTGGATTGATAACTAAAACTTTCAACAGGTTCACCTGCCCCTTCTTAATACATAATATGAAGTTCTATTACAATTTTTGAGTGTTATTAAAATTTTTTTAACCTTACAATATTTTAATTCTACGCCTTTGCTAAAAATCCTTCTCTTAAATTAAAATTTTTTTATAAGGATTTTATATTTTGTGGAATTGACAAGTTTTATGTGAATTAATAGGCGGGCATTGCCCGCCTACTGAATATTAACTGATATTTTATCAGGCTCAATTTTCTTTATTTGCAAGTTCAAATCAGTACTTACCTTTACAGCTAAAGAATGAACACCTGTTGGCAAATTGGTTACGTCTATATATGCGTTAAAATCGGAAGCTTTCGCTCCATTAACTACACTTTCTGGACCAGCTACAGTAACGACGAGTTCCGGATTTTGGATTACAACATTTTTCTCTTCTGCTCCTCTTATATCTATATTGCTTATAGCAATCTCTTTGGTTGCTATCTTTTGTATATCCACATACACTTTTGCATTAATATCACTTTTAACAAGTTTCACCCCATCTGGCAAGTCAAAAGGTACACTTTCGGTGACAGGTTCATTTTTCCCAGAAATATCAATTTGCTTCGTACTTATGGATTTTATGGTATTTAGGACAATCTCATCACCAGTAATGTACACGTACTCTGGAAGTACATTTATCAATGATATCATATATCCTTCCATTGGTTTGCCAAATATTTTAGGAACTACAGGCACACGTATCGATTTATTTACGGAAACATACACTTCAACAAGATTAGGAGTAATTGTAACGCCTTTTACTTCTTTTCCTTCTCTATCAACAGCAACCACTGGAACAGAGATTTTTATATCTCCTTTCTTATAAGAAACATTGACCCCAGCTATAACATTTTTTATAAGATTAACTTTGCTTTCTGGTCCTATCACCAATACCTCTCCAGGCGTTGGAACAGCAGACTGCATAGCATAGCCTTCCATCACATTGCCAATTATTTTTATAGCAACTGGCATTTGCGTTTTTTCAATTTTATCTATTTCCACTTTTATTTCTGGCGGATTTATTGAAACCAAAGAGACATTTCTAGGTAATCCTTCTACGGTAACAGGAATAACATTTGTACCCTTGGAATTTACTCTGCTTAAATCAGCAAAAGCTGATATATTCTGGGCTGCAATATTTAAAACATCACTGCGTCTTCCTTTTATTTTTACATTTACTGTATAATTTTTTTCATCTAAAATAATAAGTCCTTTTTTCTCTAAAATATCGCTATTAATCAATTTGACAGGCACATTGTTTATATCATAAGGAATTTCTGGATTTTCTTCTCCCATTACATAAAGCCATAGTAAAAAAGCCAATACCAGTGACAGCAATTTTATTGTAAAATCTTTAGTCAGCATGTTTGTTCCCCCATTTTTTCCATACAGGCATCTTGTTTTCCTTCACTTCAAAAATGCTGGACAACACCTCTTTCAAAGTTTTCGCATCCAGGTGCCTTGAAAGCCTGCCATTTTGCGCAAGAGAAATAGTACCTGTTTCCTCAGAAACAATTATTGCTACTGCATCGGATATTTCAGTAACGCCTATCCCCGCTCTATGGCGTGTTCCTAATTCACTGCTTAGATTTTGGTTGTCTGTTAAAGGCAAAAAACAACCTGCTGCCATAATCCTATCTCCTCGAATTATGACAGCTCCATCGTGTAAAGGCGTATTAGGTATAAAGGTATTTATTAAAAGCTCGCTAGAAACTTTAGAATCCATGGTTATACCCGTTTCAACAAGTTCATTAAGGCCTGTCTCCCTTTCTAAAACAATTAAAGCCCCTATTTTTGAACGTGACAAAAATTGTACCGCATCGCATATCTCTCCCAAAACCTCTGACATATCTTCTTCATCTTCATTAAAAAACAAGAATTTTTTCCCTAAGAAACCACTTCTACCTAATGTCTCCAATCCCCGCCTTAACTCCGGCTGAAAAACAATTAAAAGCGCAATAACTCCCACTGTCATAGCGTTTCGCAATATATAATTGACAGTCCTAAGTTGTAACCATTCGCTCACTTTGGTAATTACAATCAACACAACAAGCCCTTTAAGCAGTTGCTCTGCTCGTGTCTTGTGTATTACTAAAATTAATCTATACAGGACATAGGCTATTATTAAAATATCTATTACATCGTTAATTTGCATTGTTTTTATGATATCTATAAGTCCATTAAACAAAAAATTCACCCCTCAAGGCTTTGTGGTAAATTGTGTGTACATATTAATTATACAACAAATTTGAATAAAAAATAATTTAAATTGAATTAAATTTTAATTAAAGTGGAAAAATTATTTTAGTAAAAAATAAGGAGGATGAAAATGAATAAAGATAAAATTATAGAAAAAAATATAAAAGAAAAACTAGATAAAGAAATGGCATCTTTCGGGGTAGATATAAATGTTCGGTGTAGCAACGGTCGTGTAACTTTGTACGGAATAGTAGATAACTTATCCGAAAAAAATCACGCTCAAAAAATAGCAGAAAGCGTGGATGGCGTACAAAAAGTAGAAAATAATATCACAATTGCAATAGACAGCAAAACAACAGACAGAGATATAAAACATGGTGTTTTAAGAAATCTTCAAAATTCTAAATTTTATGATGAAATAGGAGAATTAGGGGTTGATGTCACTGATGGTATCGTAACTTTATATGGGAAAATTGATAACGCACAGCAAGAAAAGGAAAGTATAAATCAAGCAGCCCAAGCCATGGGTGTCAAAAGTGTAATAAGCAAATTAGAACTTAACAAAGAACATAAAATAGATGATGTATCTCTTGTAAATTTAGTAGTGCAAAAGTTATCTCGTTATGATCTAAGTTTGCCTGATTTAGTTATTACAGCAAACAATGGGACAGTAACATTAAGTGGATATGTAGATAATTTAAAAGAAAAAGAATTGGCCACTGAAGCAGCTCAAAGCGTAAATGGAGTAAAAAAAGTAATAAACCATATAAAAGTCAGAGAGAAGTCATAGAAAGACATGTCATTCTATGACTTCTACTCTTATGTTATTTTTTTCTACTTCCTTCTTTAAAGGATTTATCACATCTCCGTGAAGTATAACATCTAGAGCAGACCTTAAAGACTTGCCTACTATTATCTCAGTTATATCGTTTTCTTTTGCAAATTCCGCCAGCGTTTTTGAAATTTTTTTGCCCACCAAAATAGAAACTGTGCCCCCCATTTTTTGTGCTAAATCAAAGACCTCCAGCAATACTTTGTTTTGCTTTAAATCATTTGAGATGTCGTTGTTTTTGTTAACGTATACAACACAAAATTCACCATTAGTCTCTTTTGCTCTTTCAGCACCTCTTTCCACAAGCCTGCGGCAACTTTTTTGTGGGGTTACGCACACCATGATTCTGCTCTTCGCACCAGGCTTGTAACTTAAAATCATTTTACTAAACCCCTTTCAGGTGCATACTTCCCTTCCAAATATTATTATATGTTAGTTCTCTAACCTATGTCAAATTTATTAATAAGGCTTATATTCTTTTTAGATTTAACTGCCTCCTTTTCTTTAACTCTTTTATAAATTCTTTTAGATAACCTACCTCTTCTTGTGGGTGTTCTACCTCCATAAACTGTTTCATTGTATATCTGCGTAACTTTATCAAAACCTATATACCCATTTGCCAATACTTTTGTTTGATATTCCAAAGGAGTTTCTGTATCTGACTTTTTTAAGCCCTTTTTAGCTAAATAATTTACAATTTTTTGTAATAGTATATCACCAAAAACTTATTACCAATTATTAATTTTTTCTTCCGATCCCACCAAAAAGATATGAAAATCTATAAAGCTATTGCCACAAGTTAAATAACTTTTTTCCTATTATTACTTTTTTATAAAATTCTCTATAATTTTTTCTATATTAACATTATTCATTTTTAATCCATCGTATATTCAAATTATTTTTAGAATTTCCCACATATCATTTATGACATAATCCGGTTTTGCTTCTTCTAATAGATTAAAGGGCAAGATTGTCCATTTAACAGCCACACTTTTTACACCAGCATTAGATGCACATAAGATGTCATAAGGACTGTCTCCCACCATTAAAGTTTCTTCCTTATTAGCATTTAACACTTCCAAAGCTTTTACAATTGGATCCGGATGCGGCTTGTGTCTTTCAGTGTCTTCTAACGCTACAATTACCTTAAAATACTTTTCCAAGTCAAAAAGCTTTAATCCCCTTACAGCCAATTCTCTCCTTTTAGATGTAACTATACCCATTTTTATACCATTTTTATACATGAGTTCAAGAGCTGCTTTCACATCTTGTCTTATTTTAGTATATTTATCATGATTGAATTCATTATACCGTCTATAAGTATCGACCATTAATTCCCATTTATCTTGACTAAATCTCTTTAAAGTTATTTGAAGGGGTTCTCCAAAGTAAGGAGTAACCTCTTCTGGTTGTATAATATACCCTAAGTGCTTTTGTATTGTATATTTAAAAGATTCTATGATAAGCTCATTAGTATCGATAATTGTTCCATCTAAATCAAAAAGTACTGTTCTTATCCCCATATTATCCCCCTTCATGACTTCTTCTCTCATTTTTAGTATACAAAAAAAATCACTTCAGGACAACATATGAAGTGAAAAATTTTGCTATTCTGCAACTTTTTGAAAATAATGTATTAAACCTTTATATATTGCCCAAGCAATTTTATGTTGATAATTTTCGTCATTCAAAAGTTTTTCTTCTTCAGGATTTGTCATAAAACCACATTCCACAATAACTGCTGGCATTTTGGCGTTTCGTAAAAGATAATAACTATTAGAACTTTTAGCCATCCTGTCGTTATTAGGATCTAACGTATTTCTAAGCTCTTGTTGAATAAGTTCTGCTAATAGTTTACCTTTTTCAGAATTGTTTTGATAAAACACCTGTGCCCCTTTGTATTTAGATTGACTAAAGCTATTTAAATGAATACTAATTAAAACGTCTGCTGCTACTTCATTTGCTTTTACCACTCTGTTTTTTAAATCCTTTGAAAGAGAACTATCTAATAAAGTGTCGTCTTCCCTTGTCATCACTACAATACCACCACTTTCTTCAATAAGTTCCCTCAACTTTTGAGCAATCTCAAGGTTTAACTCATCTTCATCTTTACCATATTCTCCTGGTTTCCCAGGGTCATGTCCCCCATGGCCTGCATCTATAACAATAACTTTGTTCATTATTGGAACAGTTTTAAAAGCAGCTATATAATATCCTTTTTTAAAACTATATAACCCTACTATTAAACTTACAATTAGTAAAAACATCAACCACCTCTTAAATACCATATTCCCATCCCCTTATCTTTTAGTAAAAATTATTCATCTAAAAAAGTTTATATGTCACTTAATAATAAAACTCACATATTATGATTAGAGAAAGGGGGAAAAAATATGGTCACCTTAGAATTCACATACGTAGTACAACCAGGAGACACACTATTTTCAATTGCTAAAAAATTTAACACATCAGTTGACGCTATAATCACAAGAAACAACATTATAAATCCATCTTTAATATATCCCGGACAAAGGCTTATCATTCCAGTACAAGGAAGTTATTATACTGTCCAACCTGGAGATACTCTATATCTTATTGCTCAAAAATTTAATGTTCCTTACGAAGCTATCATTTATATAAATAATCTAACATACCCTTATACCATTTATCCGGGTCAAAAACTATTCATCCCTGGAGTTAAAATAGTAGTACCTCAACCATCACTGTTTCCACAACCACCCCTACAAAAGCCTTGTCCAACCTATTACACTGTACAACCAGGAGATACTTTATGGACTATAGCTCAAAAATTTGGCGTATCTTTGGATGAGCTAATTAAAGCAAACTATCTGTTAAATCCAAATATGATATACGCTGGGCAAACATTGATAATTCCTTGTTCCACATCGCCACCCATTGAATATCCCACACTAAAGATTGGAGATAGAAGCCCCTTTGTAGTAAGCTTGCAAGCAAGACTAAAATCTTTGTACTTTGACCCTGGTCCTATTGATGGTATCTTTGGAAGAAAAACAGAAGAAGCCGTAAAAGCATATCAGCAAAGCAGAGGGCTTTCAGTAACAGGAATTGTCGATAATGTAACATGGAATGCCCTCTTGTTTGGAACTCCTCCTATTACTACCCCTACACTGTCAGGAAAAGTTTATATAGTAAAACCAGGTGATACTTTGTGGAATATAGCAAAAACTTTCAACACAACAGTAGAAGCTATATTAAAAGCAAATCCAGATATTAAAGACCCTAACTTGATTTATCCTGGTCAAAGAATTATAATTCCTACATCTTCACAGGAAATAACTTATAACCAAGAAGTACAAGAAATAAATGAAGAACAAGAAGAAAAGCAAGAAAATGAAGAAGAAAGTGAAAAATAGTCAGGAAAAATCCTGACTATTTTTTTAAACTGTCTATGTATTTTTCTGCTACATAAGCTGCTGTTGCGCCATCTCCAGCAGCCGTTATAACTTGTCTTAAAGATTTGTGTCTTATGTCTCCCGCTGCAAAAACTCCAGGTATATTGGTTCTCATATCATCATCTGTCATAATATATCCATAATTATCAAGGTCTACTATGCCTTTCACCAATTCTGTATTGGGAGCATATCCAATAGCCACAAAGACACCATCTACATTTAGTGTGCTTTCTTCACCTGTTTTAACATTTTTAAGTTTGAGTCTTTCTACTCCATATTCTCCTTCTACATCGACTACTATAGTATCCCAAATAAACTCAATTTTTTCATTCGCGAAGGCTTTTTCCTGTTCAATCTTTGTAGCTCTAAGTTCATTTCTTCTATGAATTATATAGACTTTTTTCGCAAATTTAGTAAGGTATAATGCATCCTCTACTGCTGTATTTCCTCCCCCTATAACTGCTACTGTAGCATCTCTGTAAAAAGCTCCGTCACAGGTAGCACAGAAGGAAATACCAGCCCCTATAAATCTATCCTCATTTGGAACACCTAACTTTTTAGGTGTAGCACCCATCGCTAAAATAATAGCTTTTGCTTCATAAGTTTTATTAGAAGTCTTAACTTTCTTTACATCTCCTGTAATATCTAGACTCTCAACATCTTCATTAACAATCTCAAGACCGTGCTTTCTTACCTGTGCCTCCATCTTGGCAACAAGGTCAGCACCACTTATCTCTTCATAACCCGGGTAATTTTCTAACTGATAAGTATTTACTATTTGCCCTCCCAGATAAGTTTTTTCAATAAGCACCGTTTTAAGCCTTGATCTTGCAGCATACAATCCAGCAGTAAGTCCCGCAGGACCTCCTCCTAAAATAATTAGATCGTACATAATAAAATCACTCCTCCCTTGAAAATAAAGTAAAATATAATAATGGAAGCAGTAAAAACACTACTTCCATTATTATACCACAAACTTTTTATATTTACATCATCCCAACTGGCTGTCTAAATTTATTTCTTGCCTCTTGTATATCCTGAGGTGGAGCCGGCTTGACAGGATACCATCCTCTTTGATTTATAGCATTCCAAACTGTCCTTTGATCTTCTAAGGTAGAATTTAAAAGATTGATATATTCTCTTCTTATGCTTTCATTTGCAGACTCAACTGCTGCATGGCTGAACATATCTATTGCCAATTTGTAACAGCCCAGTACATTCATCATAATATCCTTGTCACTAATTTGCGTATTTCCATACATATTTTTACACTCCTCCTAACTTAAATGTTTTAGCAAAGAATTGAAATTGTTTTGACATCTATTAGCAAGATTTTGGCATAAAGCTTTAAGTTGTGGGTCTTGACATCTCGTAGCATAATCGTTTAAGGTTTTTGTCATGTTTTGCTGTAATGATAAAATATCATCCAAATAAAGTAACTCCTTGTTTGAAAGTTGCATATTTATCCTCCCTTCTTAGATTTCATTTTTAATATGCGCACAAAAATAAAAAATATGCAGAGTTTTTCTGCATATTTTTTATTTTATATACCCTTTCCTTTTTAATTTTTCGATATGTTCTTTAAGTTTTTCTTCAATATTTATATTATACTTTTCCTCCAATACAAACATCATTGAAACTGCTACTTGAGCAACATCTAAAAGCTCCTCTGAAATTTTTCCCATTATCTCTTTTTCGCTTAAAGTGACATTTTCTCCGTTTAAACCTCTAAATTTTCCTATAGCTTGTGCCAATTCCCCTGCTTCTTCCATTAATTTAAGGGCAGTAGATTCCAGTGAGGGTGTCAAATTATTAAGCTTTGGCAAACTTATTTCTTTAAAACAGGTTTTCATGATTTCATCTCCACCTTTTAAGCTTTTTTTCGCCTTGCCATAAAGGTTGTCAATTGGGGCGCTACATTTTTAATCATATCAAGCATCTTAAAAGAAACATTCCGTATATCCCACTGAGCTTCATTAGTGCATCTCAAATTTGCAAAATGATCAAAAGCCCATAAATCCGCATTCATAAGAACCAACCGTTTGTGTGCATTTGTAACTAAGTAAGGACTTACTTCAGGTAATTTTTCTTTTAATTCTATAAATAATTCCTCTGAAGCTTTTATCGCTCTTATTAAAATTTCGGAAGCATTAGCTTTTTCGATATTGGGTGGAATAACAAAACCATTTTCAATTGTCGGTTCGCTGTAATCAAAGACAATAGTTCTATGCCGTAAAAGCTGATGCCAATTAGCTTCACTTATCTTCAGTTGAAATTTAAATCTGACCGATTTAAATGCCTCTATTAAATGGTCAAATTCCCCTATATCTTCGACTGCCTGCTGCAGGATTTTTCTTTTTTCCTCTTCGGACATATTCTTCACTGTTTTTTTTACTGCTTCAAAACTTTTACCTGAATATGTAAACAAAATATGCATAATTACAATGTCTACAGGAGAATCTTCGCTATCTTTCCCTGTATAGTCTATTAAAATGACATCCTCATCTGAATTTGATGATTCATCTTCTTTTACAACAGTTGCTAAATTTTTTAGTCTCTCATGAACTTTTAATTGATAAACAGTAGGAGTTGTATGCCGTAACATGCTCGGTGCAATTTTTTCCCCTTGTTCTACTATTCTTTCGGCTAATAACTTCGCCTCTTTAGTAGGATGCGCGAAAAGCTTTCTCACTATATCCTGTAAATCTAAAGCATTTAAAGCTACTGCAAAACTTGTCTTAGTAGCTAAAAGAAGGGCATATCTCGCATCTTCAAATGCAATTTTACTAATCCTATTGTAAAACCTTTCTTCACTTTCCCCCTCTTTTTTCTCTTCTGCCCTAGCTAAATATTTCGTCAAAATTTCTACAAGTCTTTCATAGGCATCATAGGAGGTATTCCAAACTTTTAAAAATTTCTCTTTCAAATCGGGCTTTTCTTCTAATTCTTGTGGTATCACTACTTTGTCTCTTGTAGGCTTTTGATACCTTTGGCTCCACTCTATAAAAGCAGGTCTTCTGTTCATAAGCTCAATATCCCCTGACAAAAGCCTTGAAACATCTTCCACACACAGGTGCATTAAATGCTGCTCAGCAATAGAAGAATGTCCAAACCTTTCCACCCACTTCTCGTGAAATTCTTTCGCCTTTTGTATTGCTTTTTCCAAAGGTATATTGTGTTTGGGTATGTAGTCAGTTATGTTTAAATCTCCATCTGTCAAAGACTCAAGTATATTAAGCCTCCAACTGGTGTCTCTTCTACTTACCTTCGAATTTATAGGTGGAATGATAAACTCCGGCAATGAATGTATGAAATATACAGGCCCATATACATCTGTCACAAACTTTTCTAAAAGCCTCTCCTCTTCAGGAGTTAATTTTCTCATTTTCATGTCAAAAACTCCCTTCAATTCACTTTTTGCATTTTATACTATTATACCATAAAACCTTTTTTGAAACCGGTTTCCCCTAAAACTCATAATCAGCAATGCCCCTCATTAGCTTTTTCGTTTTTTTTGACAAAAACTGATCTTACTAGTTTACCTTCCATAGAATAAATCGATATTTCTGCATCATTTATCCTAAACACTTGGTCAATAGCTATGTTTTTTCCTTCTCTGTTTGCCAAAAGTGATACAAGTTCTCCTATAGTATCTGACATATTTTCGGGAATATTTACATTTGCTATCTCATTTACTTCCCATATTGGCATACTCGAACTTACTATAACACCTTTTTCTGCATAAAGTTTTTCTGGAGTATATGTTTTGATAAGTAAAAATAGCACTCCTAAAGCCACAACACCTATCAACACGTCAAGGGTGGTTTTCGCCTCCATAATAATCTTTCGCGCTATAGCATAAAGAAGAACTTCCACCAAGCTTGAAGGAGTGTGCATGACCAACATCACAACCAACTCAAGACCGATTACCAATAAAAGTATATGACCTAAAAAACTCCTCATTATCTCATAAGTTTGAGAAGGCGGATGACTTATAATAATTTTTAAATATCCTACAAGGTCCAAAAAGCTAATTGCAACCCCGCTAACCAAAAATAAAGCCAGCAGTGCTTCCAATAAAGACACTACTTTTGTGAAGTTTGTGGGCAATCGCCACCAAAATTTGTTCCAAAATTTTAACATAAGGCTTTAGCCTCCTCATTTTTCAAACTCAATAAAGTCTTAAGCAATTATGTTAACCCCAATTAACGTAATTAGAAATGCTAAGAAATCTAATGTTGATTTTAAAAAGACAATAAGGATAATATCATTATATTAAATTATTTTTGATTATTCAATCGAGTATTTACCTTTCTTTTTACGTAGGTTTTTTAATCGTATACTGTAACTTTTCAAAAGCCTTGTACCAAAAAATATCCGCCCCAATCCTCTCTTAATTAAAGGAACAAAGGGCGGAAAAATAGCACCTATCTTCAGTTACTCAAAGATTAATTAAATGGTATCCATATAATTCTGTATATAAGCTACTAAGTATTCAATCAAGTTTGCTATCATATTTTTAAAAGAATTTCTACCTTCTGTCGAATTTTTATTTATCTTGCTACTCCCTCTTTTCTGTTTTTTCCTGTAAGTACTCCATATGTTTGAAGTATTAATAATATAGCCAAGACAAACAGCAAAACAGCAAATAACACCAGTATATAATTACCAGAAGCAATATTAGAGCGAACCAAAAATACAAGCGCTGTTAAAGTAACTATAAACATAAATATCATAGGAATAATGAGCATTTTATTGTTTCTACCTGCATTAGCAAGCCATGCAGCTACTGCCAGTAATGCTACCGCTGCAAGGAGCTGGTTAGCCGCACCAAATATAGGCCATATGGCCTTCCAGCTTGTAAATGCAAGTACAATAGAAATAATCACAGTGATTACAGACGCCACATACCTGTTACTAAAGAATTTCGCCACAGGATTAGAAGATGCTACTACCTCTCCAGCTTCCGTTATATTTTCAAAAAACTCCTGGAAAGCAAACCTAGCGAGCCTTGTAGCTGTATCTAGCGTGGTCATGGCAAATGCAGAAACTGCGAGGGCAGCAAAGGTCTTTCCAACAACCTGATTTATGCCAAAACTGGCCATAAAAGTACCTAAGCCCTCAGCAAATACATTGGTCGGGCCGAATTTAATAAGCTCTGCAAACTTATCTTGAGTAAGATACGCTGCGGTAATTATAGAAATTATAGCTAATGTGCTCTCTATAAGCATAGAACCATAACCTATTAACTTAGCATCTCCTTCTTTATTCAACTGTTTTGCTGTGGTACCAGAAGCCACCAATGAGTGGAAACCGGATATAGCACCACATGCTATGGTAATAAATAGTATCGGAAATAGATACTCTGTACCAACCTTTAAACTTGTAAACGCTGGAAGTTGAATCTTTGGGTTATAAAGAAGTATACCAACAGCACCACCAATCATCATTCCATAGAGAAGGAAAGAATTTAAGTAATCCCTTGGCTGCAGGAGTATCCATACAGGCATAACTGATGCAGCCACTATATAGACAGCAAGGATAATTATCCATGTAGTTTTAGATAATGAAAACGGAGCTACATACCCTATCCATATACATAATGCCAAAACCGCCACACCCAACGCAGTGCTCAAGCTAAGTGGTGCATTCCTTCTGTATACAGTAAATCCAAATATAACAGCCAATGGTATAAAAAGCAGTGAAGCAGTGGCTGCCTGTGGTGTAGCAACAAAAGTATCAGCTACTATGTTAGTAAAGGCTGCAACTATAAGTACCAGTGTCGACCAGGAAAACAAAAGAAACAATCTTTTTGCTGTCAAACCAACATTTGCTTGTATAATATCACCTATGGATTTGCTTTTATGCCTTAATGATGCAAGAAGTGAACCAAAATCATGGACTCCACCTATAAATATGCCGCCTAAAAGAATCCAGAGAGTTGCTGGCACCCATCCAAATATAGCAGCTTGTATAGGTCCGTTTATAGGACCAGCACCGGCTATAGATGCAAAGTGATGCCCCAAAAGGATAGGTGCCTTTGCAGGAACATAGTCCACACCATCATACATAGTGTGTGCAGGAGTATTATTGTCTGGCTTCAAACCCCACTGTTTTGCAAGCCAGCCGCCGTAAAAAATATAAGCAACTATAAAAAGAATAATAGCACTTACCAGTAAAATTATCGCACTCATTTATATGTTACCTCCTTTTTATTTATAATTGGGCTTTGGCGTAGAAATAATAAAATCCCTTATCACCTCTCTTCCCTTCCTGTTTGCCACCACCCTATTGGAAGCAATATCAACGCCTAGAAGTTTTATTTCTCCCCACCCTTTTACTCCAAATGTGAAGTATCTTATATACCTGTAATTTTTAATAAATCTTTCTACAACCCGGTCGATACTTCTATCAGTTACCATTACTCCGGTTAATATAGTACACATATGCTCCGAATGAGGTTTAACGAGAATTTCAACCTGCTCTTGCAACCATGCACCAAACTCTGCTGCATCCTCAATCTTCAAATTTTTATAATATTTTACAAACCTGTATTCATGAGTCTCGTATGCATCCAGCACACCCATCAAAAAATATCTTTCATTCCTCATATGAAACTCTGCATATAGATCCAGAAATTTACCGCTTAATTTATAGTCCCTGTATACATTATAGTAAACGTTATGTTTCTTTTCTAATAAATTTAAATATTCTTCTTTATCCATTTATGAACACCCCAGAAGATTACTCCTATGTATATATTCTACATAATCATAGAAATTCCTTCATTATTTAGAAAAAAAATTCGTCTTAACCTATCATCGCCATAGTAAAATCACTACTTTACCTTTACTATATGGTTACGTTATCATTATAGCAGATATTCCGGCTCTTTGTCAATAGTTGGGGTGGGTATTTTTTCTGAATGCCCACCTTTAAAT
>NZ_JAFCAC010000037.1:0-6294 GCF_018588165.1 Thermoanaerobacter sp. CM-CNRG TB177 | reverse complement strand
TGTCGCTTTGGAACATCGGAGTGACGATGCAAAATATCTCCTTTGAATATTTTTAGCTTTGTGAACAAACTGAAACGAGGGGTTAACCCCCTCATACTTTTTTTAATGCCTCTTCTATATTTATCATTCCACTGCCTTGTGTCCATAGACCTGCATCGTCAATTTTTATTGCTGTCGATTTTAAAATATTTTTTATTTGTACATTAGTCAAATTAGGATTTTTTTCAAGGAGTAGAGCTGCTGCTCCTGCTGCCATTGGAGTCGCCATAGAAGTCCCTGTTGCTGTTCTATATGCTTTATTTATCGTAACTTCATCTGCACCAAAAGGTACATTTTCTGAAGCAGTAGAGACTATTTTTACACCTGGTGCTACTATGTCTGGTTTGTATAGATAAGGCGAACCTCTTCCAGAAAATTGAGCTATTTCGTCATCACTTATGTCGGAGGTTCTTTTGTCATCTACTGCTCCTACAGTTATGGCATTTTTACTGGTGCCAGGGGAAGTTATTGTGTTGTAATTAGGACCTGAGTTTCCGGCTGCAACAGTTACTACTAATCCATTTCTCCAAAGAGTATCTACTCCTCTCACCAAAGGGTCTAAAAAAGCAGGAAGAGAAGGAGTTTCACCTATTGAGAGAGAAACTACTCGTATATTGTATTTGTCTTTATTATCTAAAATCCATTGCATTCCTGCTAATATGTCAGAGGATAAGCCCCTGCCATAAGCATCTAATACTTTTACTGCTACTATATTGGCTTCTGGAGCTACGCCTTTGTACTTGCCGCCAGAAGCATATCCATTCCCCGTTGCATCACCAGCTACATGAGTGCCGTGACCATTGTCATCATAGGGTTGCTTTTTTCCATTTACTACATCGTGAAATGCTACTATGCGGTTTTTTGGTTTGGTAAAATCAGGGTGAGGATATATTCCGGTATCTAAAAAGGCAATTGTCACTCCCTTACCGGAGTAGCCTAAATCGTTCGCATTTCGAGAGGCGATTTCTTGAGTGGCAATATAAAGCTGCAGCTTAACAGTTGAGTCTTCTGCTATAAAATGAATTCCTTTTAATGTAGCGAAATTTTTCAATTTATCACAAGGTAAATTTACTGACCAGGCTTTTATGATTGGTAGTTCAAATTTTATACTTCCTCCCATTTTTTCGATTTTTTCTTTTAAAATGTCATAAGATAAATGGGAATACAAAATTACAGGAACACATTCACTTCTTAAATATAATGCTTTTTTTAAAAGCCTTTTATCGATTTTATTTGATACATAAATTTCCTTTGCTATTTTAGAAAAAGCAAACATTGGAATAAGATTCATTAGCGTACCTCCTTTCATGCTATTAACACAATATGTGAAATATAAAAATTTGTTAGTGGAAATTTAAAAAGTGTCACCGTATGAAGTTATATCATATTATGTAGTAGGTCTTTAAAGACCCACATAGAAAAGGATGAGACTTGAAAGGAGGAAAATTATTTATGCCAGTAGATAAAAGTGGAGCAGGATATGGATGTGGATGGTTTTGGATTATAATCATCATACTATTGATCTTGTTGTTTGTCCCAGGGATTATTGTTGAAGAACCAAAAGCTTGATTAGGTATTGAAAATTGTTTAAAGGGGGATCAATATGGCAGGAACAAGTTCAGTTTTTGGGCAAAGCAATTTGCTGTTTTTCTTCTTGATACTTGTATTAGCGCTTGGTGGAAGCCAGCTTAATGTATGGTCTTTAGAGACATTGTTGTTCTTCTTTATACTCCTTGTAATAATAATGGACGGCGGTTTTGATTGGTTCTTCAATGAACTCAAGTAATTTTGAATGGCTCTATCCTGCGATAGAGCCATTTTTATTTGATAAATTTGATATGTGTGGAGTGATAATATATGTCTTTTTCTGGAGATACTCTGTTGTTCTTTTTTGTAATTTTAACTTTGCTGCTGGATGTAAGATTTGAGCTTGAAAGTCTACTGTTTTTCTTTTTAATACTTGTAATTTTACAGGAAGAAAAACCGCGAAAAAAAGCAAAGAATCTTTTTTGGTTATTAACAGGTATTAATTTTAGTAACGCAAATCTTTAAAATTACGGGAAATCTAATAATAATAGACTAGCCCCTTTCATATATTTAGTAAGAGATTAAAAATAGGGGGAATTTGTTTTGCAAAGAGAGATTTTATTAAAAATACTGGCTATAGAACTTTTAATAGTAGCTTTTGTGAGATTTCAAATGATGGGTGTAGAAAGAGAGAAAAATGAGACTGTACCTTCCTCAGGTTCTGATGATAATGGTAAGTTCTTACTACCACAAGAAGATAAAAAGTCGACAATTAATGTGTATGAAATAGTAACAAAAAGTAAAAATTTTGTAGAAAGCGTAAAGCCCTATTTATGCAAAAGAGATCAATATTATGTAGATATTTTTTCTAAAATAGCAGAGATAATTGAGATACAAAAAGATTTAATGAATCTTTCCCAAGAAGAAATTGAGGCAATGGACAAAACTCAGGTAGACAAAATAGGGATTTTAAAAGCAATAAAACCTTATATTGCAGAAGACAAGCAAATTATAATAGATAAGTTTTTAAAATTCCACGAAGCATTAAAGAACTTGCAACAAAGACTAGAAAAATACACAAAAGAAGAGGATAAAGATAACTTTTTTGATAAAATAGTAGATATTTATGAAGCTATACGGCCTATAATACCAGAAGAAAAAATAGAGGAAACTGATAAAATTGCAAAGAATATAAAATTATTAGAGGTATTAAACAAAGCAGAAGGAATTATGAACAGTATGAAAGAGGAGAAAAAACAATCTCAACAAGCAACCAGAGATTTTTATGAAGAAATAACAGAGGAGGAAGAAGAAAAAAGCGAAGAAATAAAAGAAATAGAAGTTGACCTAAAAGAGGGAGAAAAAGATGAGGAAGAAATGGAACAGGAATTGCCAAATAAGGAAGAAAATTTACTCCCTCAAGGTATGTCTGAACAGCAATTAGCAGCTATAAACAATTTAAAATCTATGCTTACAAAAGAACAACAGCAATACATGTATAATATGATAAATTATCTGAAGCAACAGGGTTTGGTTAATTTGTCTAATAAAGAAAAAAGTGACTTAGAAAAAGGGGAATAAATTTTCCCTATATTTTTTATTTAAAAATACAAATTATAGAAACACAATTTAAATCAATAAATAATGGCATAAAATTAAAATATTTGGGTAAAATCATAAATAATACGACTATATGGCCTAAAATAGGCTATAATAAAGTTTGATATGTTTAATTACTTAAATTAATATAGAGATTGGGATTAGCACTCACATAAGTTGAGTGCTAATAAATAAAGGAGGAGGGATAAGGTATATGAGATTAAAACCACTTGGAGACAGAGTTGTAGTCAAAGTAATTCAGGCAGAAGAAGTTACAAAAGGTGGAGTTATTTTGCCAGGTACTGCAAAAGAGAAACCACAACAAGGTGAAGTAGTTGCAGTAGGAACAGGGCAATACATAGACGGCAAAAAGGTAGAGTTAGAAGTGAAAGTTGGCGATAGAGTGATCTTCTCCAAGTATGCCGGGACAGAAGTTAAGTTGGATGGGGAAGAATATCTACTTTTAAGAGAAAGTGATATTTTAGCAATTATAGAATAAGGAGGTAGTTGAAAATGGCAAAACAGATCAAATATGGAGAAGAAGCCCGCAGAGCATTAGAAAGAGGAGTTAATGCAGTTGCAGATACTGTAAAAGTTACATTGGGTCCAAGAGGGCGTAATGTAGTATTGGACAAAAAATATGGTTCACCTACGGTTACAAATGATGGTGTTACCATTGCAAGAGAAATTGAATTAGAAGATCCATTTGAAAATCAAGGTGCGCAGCTTTTGAAAGAAGTGGCTACAAAAACTAACGATGTTGCAGGAGACGGTACAACCACTGCAACGCTTCTAGCTCAGGCTATGGTTCGCGAGGGACTCAAAAACCTTGCTGCAGGAGCTAACCCAATGCTTTTAAGAAGAGGTATTGCGAAGGCTGTAGATGCTGCAGTTGAGGGGTTAAAGAGGATATCCAAACCTATTGATAATAAAGAATCAATTGCTCACGTTGCTTCTATATCTGCTGCTGATGAAGAGATAGGCAATCTCATTGCCGAAGCAATGGACAAAGTAGGTAAAGATGGAGTTATAACTGTTGAAGAATCAAAGACTTTAGGTACAACCCTTGAGGTTGTTGAAGGAATGCAATTTGATAGAGGATATATTTCTCCATACATGGTAACTGATGCTGAAAAAATGGAAGCAGTATTAGAGGAGCCTGTTATACTCATAACAGACAAAAAACTTTCAAATGTCCAAGACTTGTTGCCACTTTTGGAACAAATAGTACAACAGGGTAAAAAACTCCTTATTATAGCTGATGATGTAGAAGGAGAAGCTTTGGCAACATTAGTTGTCAACAAATTGAGAGGTACATTTACTTGTGTTGCAGTAAAAGCTCCTGGCTTTGGCGACAGAAGAAAAGAAATGTTACAAGATATAGCAATACTCACAGGTGGTCAAGTAATTTCAGAAGAATTAGGTTACGACTTAAAAGATGTGAGATTAGATATGCTTGGCCGTGCAAGACAAGTGAAAGTTACAAAAGAGAATACCACAATTGTAGGCGGAGCAGGCGATGCTGCAGAAATTAAGAAGAGAGTAAATCAAATTAAAGCTCAGATTGAAGAAACTACCTCTGATTATGATAGAGAAAAATTACAAGAAAGATTGGCAAAATTAGCAGGTGGCGTAGCTGTTATTCAAGCTGGTGCTGCGACTGAAACAGAGCTTAAAGAAAAGAAACACAGAATTGAAGACGCATTGGCGGCTACAAAAGCAGCAGTAGAAGAAGGTATAGTACCCGGTGGCGGAATTGCACTTTTAAATGTAATAGAAGATGTGCAAAAAGTAGTTGACTCTTTAGATGGCGATTTCAAGACAGGTGCTAAAATAGTTTTAAGGGCATTAGAAGAACCTGTAAGGCAAATTGCAGCAAATGCTGGTGTTGATGGTTCTGTAATAATAGAAAAAATAAAGGCTGCTAAAGATCCTCACTTCGGATATGATGCTTACAAGGAAGAGTTTACAGACATGTTCAAAGCAGGTATCGTAGACCCAACAAAGGTTACAAGGACAGCTTTACAAAATGCTGCATCAATTGCTTCAATGATACTTACAACAGAAGCAGTAGTGGTAGATATACCAGAGAAGAATACAACACCTAATCCCGGTGCAGGAATGGATATGATGTAATTAAAAAGGGGTCTAAGCGAAAGCTTGGTCCCCTTTTTAGTTATTTGGCCTTGACAGCTTTATAATTGTCTGATAAAATACTTCTGTAATAAGTTTTTAAGCGCCCGTAGCTCAGCAGGATAGAGCAGCAGTTTCCTAAACTGCGTGCCGGAGGTTCGAGTCCTCTCGGGCGCACCATTTGAAATTTTGGTGGCCAAGTCTTTCTTGTATTATTTTGGATTTACCCCTCGTTTGTAATAATATTGTCGATGCGTATGACGCAGTAAAAAATATAACCGATACTCCATTTCTTATTTCTCTTTCAAGTTGGCTTTTTGGATTAAATACTATACTTTAAAAACATAGATGTTTTTAAGCGAAATAGTACTAATGAAAGGATTTTATATCAACATCTTTTTGACGAGAAGGGCAACTGTAATAGCAAAAAGGAGAATGTTGTTTAAATAGTTAAAAGTGGAAAATTCCTTAAACACATTCATTAGTCTTTTTGGTAGGCTGGATGCAGGGATAATTCAGGTTCATCAATAACTATTGTACTATTAGATTCTGAATCGTATAAAGCATCACATATGGTAAATATACTCCCAATACCATCGCCAATACCTTCACTATTATGACTTTTGTTATCAAAAGTGAATTTAATAAAAATAGTTTCCACTATCGTTTTAGTTTATTATCCAGTATATTTCATTACCGAGAATCTTTTTTAAAAGAAGATCGAATTTATTTTTTAAGGAGAAATTATTTAAATTAGCTTGTCGCTTACTTCCAGTCGTATTATAAGAGATTATATATTTTTGTAAACATTGAAAGTATGAGAGAATATCGTATTTTAATGTACAACTACAAAAAATTTTGTTTTTGATGTTTAGGAATATTAGAAAAATCCTTCCAATATTAGTTTTTGACAAAGATATAAAAGTTTTAATTTTTTATTAAGGTTCTATAATAAATGTTGGGGTGGATAAAAAACATCTCATAAAAAAGTAGCGC
>NZ_JAFCAC010000036.1:1985-5873 GCF_018588165.1 Thermoanaerobacter sp. CM-CNRG TB177 | reverse complement strand
CAGGTTACCATATAGGCCAGCTCTTAACCTATCCTTCAGGTGGCAGCTGCTTGTGTTTAATAAATACTTTGTTTCAAAATCAAAACTATTTCGTCTGCAGTACCGGCATTTAATACAACAAAACCTATTCACGACAGCAAATCTATATCTTCTGATACGCTTCAGGATATGTAACGCTTTTTATAAAAAGGCAAACTTTCTGAAAAGGAATTTGAAAGAGAACCTAAGTTGGTTAACTGGTTGTGTAGACTTAGTACTAACAATTGCAGACATCAGTTTGACAGATCAGAATAGCCTTGAATTTATTCAGAACTTGAAATCGGGGGAAAGTACAGGACACATTCCGACAATAATTTTAAGTGCAGATGCTAAAGTACCCTCAATTAAACGAGCCGTGGAAGACCGAATGAAAAAAGGGGAATGCTTGGCAGATATATGGAATTATTAGAAAAATATAACCAGCATTCGCAAGACTAATTTTGTATTTGCAACACTTTTTAAAAAAATAAGACTTATAGTATATCGAGTTGCATAGTAGATAAACCCTGAAGGGTCACATAACGAGAGAATAGAGGATGAAATACAAAGAAAGGAGATAAATTAGATTGAGTTTTATAAAAATTTTTCAATTCCTCTAGTTAGTTTTTCGGTTTGCTTCTATTCTTATTTTTTAACTAAAGGATGGCAAGTTTTTTAATTCTTTGTTTAGACAAATAAGACTCAGATTATTCTAAATGAAGCGTGCATTCGAAAAAATGCCTATTCCGGTTTTGAGCGAAAATCTTTGCTTGCAAGCAAATAATAATTACTTATCTATTCATAAAAGCTATTGATTTCTGAGAAACGATATGCTATAATCATACTGCTAAAGTTTCTCACCAGAATTTTTGGGCAAAGGTATCCAAAAAAGGGGGACAATTTTTTGGAAGCAAAACTAGAAAAAGAAACAAGGAAACCAACTAAGCATAAAGTATATATTTCGGTTACGCATAAATTCTTAATTTCGCAAATGACAGCAATTTCATGGATGATATTTTCAATAAAACTTTCTGTGCCGTGGCTCAACGACCTCAGTAAAGTTGTGGGTTTCCCTCTGGCTTTGTTTATAATTACTTTTATTGCGTATGTACCAGGTTACCTTGTGTCATTTACTGCGATAAGCCTTCTCCTGGACAGGCAGCCGTCGATTAAAGGAATACATCCGAGTATTCCTGTAACAATTTTAATAGCTGCAAGAAATGAAGCTGAAAGAATAGCTACTACACTTCGATATATTGCAAACCAGGAGTATAACGGACAAATACATGTTGTAATTGTGGATAACAATTCTACTGATGGGACTTTGGGAATTGCCAAGAAAGCTGCGCAAGAATACGGAGTTAAATGTACCTGCTTGTTTGAACCAAAACCGGGTAAGAGTAATGCTTTAAATAGAGGTTTAAAAGCTATAAAAACCGAATATTTTATAACACTTGATGCAGATACGCTTTTACATAAAAAAGCGGTTAACAATATAGTAGCAAGAATTTTGAGTTCTCCAGCTGATGTTTGTGCAGTAGCAGGGCATGTTCTTGTAAGAAACAGCAGAAATAATATACTAACAAGAATCCAAGAATGGGATTATTTTCTGGGAATTGCTTCTATAAAAAGGATGCAGGGCTTATATCAGGGAACGCTTGTGGCACAAGGTGCTTTCAGCCTTTACAAAACAGATGTTGTAAGAAGTGTAGGCGGTTGGGATGATGTAATAGGTGAAGATATTGTATTAACATGGAAATTCTTTGAGAAAAACTATAGAGTATACTTTGAACCGACAGCAATAGCTTTTACGGAAGTTCCAGAAAAAGCAAAACATTTTATAAGGCAAAGATCTCGATGGGCAAGAGGTATGTTTGAGGGATTAAAAACCACAGGGCCCTGGAGACAAAAGAGATTTTTGGCTGCTTTTCTAATCGGGATAGATATCGTGATACCTTTTGTAGATTTTGCCTATACTTTTTTCTGGATACCGGGGTTAATAATGGCGTTTTTTGGTAAGTACTACATTGTAGGGCCTTATACATTGCTAGTATTACCATTAAATGTTATTGTGACAATAGTTATGTATGCATTTCAAAAAAGAGTTTTTGATTCTCTTGGTTTAAAAGTACGCAGAAATAGAATAGGATATATCCTTTATTTACTTTTCTATCAGCTCATACATTCACCTATTGCAATGTGGGGTTATATACAGGAAATTTTTCAACTTCGCAGAGTGTGGAAATGACTTTATTTTAAAAAAGTACTTAACAGCAAACATGGAAAATAACTATTACAACGAAATTTTTATTGTGTCTTTTAAATAAAAAGAGTATAATAACATTTCGGAAAATACAAGTTCTGAAGAGTTTTTTGAAAATGCATAAACGTAATCTACATCCAATTATGCTTATTTAAATCAAATCAAAATCAATTGGGGGCACTAACTTATGAATACAGCTTTTCCAAAAGAGATCCTAATTGTAGAGGATAGTAAACTTAATGCGCAAATAACAGCAGATATCCTAGCCAAATACGGATACGAAACAGAGATAGTCACATCAGGCGAAGAGGCTGTTGAAAAAGCACTAAATAACATCAAAAGCCCGGACTTAATTCTTATGGACATAGAACTTAAAGGAGCAATCGATGGGATAGATGCAGCAAGAATAATTCAGCAGCATAAAGATATCCCGATTCTATTTCTCACTGCCAATGCCAGTAAAGAAATAATGGAAAAAATAAAGTCAGTTTCAGCCTACGGGTATGCTCTTAAGGGTGTAGATGAATATGTACTTGTATCTCAAATAGAAATGGCTTTTAAGCTCTATGAGGCCAAAATACAGATAAAAAAGAGAGAAGAGCTGTTCCGCAATATGTTTGAAAATCATGACGTAGCAATGATACTTATTGATCCACAAACCGGACGCATCATTGATGCTAACAAAGCTGCCTGTAATTTCTATGGTTATTCCAGAGAAACTATGCTGCAGATGGACATAGAAGCTGTTGTTGGCGTTTCTACCATAGACGGTGGTCAAAAGTGTTCGGAAGCTTTAAAGAAGGGTTGTAATCCCTGCCTTTGCTTCCAACGGTTAGCTAACGGAGAAGAGAGATTAGTAGAAGTATATTCATCCCCTGTAGATTATCAAGGAAAAACACTGATGCATCTTATTATCTTTGACATTACTGAACAATGGAAAGCAAAGAGAGAGCTTGAATTTTATAAAAATCTTTTTGAAGACTCACTCAATGAAATTTACATATTCCATCCACAGACACTAAAATTCATTGCAGTAAACGGGGGTGCGAAGAAAAATTTGGGATATACTGAAGAAGAGCTTAAAGAAATGACTCCTGTTGACTTAAAACCAGAGTTTACCCTGCAAAGCTTTAAAGAACTTCTTGAGCCCCTTTTAAGAGGTGAACAGAAGCAAATCGTTTTTGACACAGTGCACCGCAGAAAAGACGGTTCTTTATATCCAGTAGAAATCCATCTAGAACTTATGGAATTTGACAAAGAAAAAGTGTATGCAGCACTTGTAATTGATATAACGGAGCGCAGAACAATGGAAAAAGAACTGAAGGAAAGGAATGAGATTTTAAGCACTATAATGGAGTATGCAGGAGATGCCATTATTATGATTGACGATAACGGTAAAGTAACCTTCTGGAACCCTGCAGCAGAACGCATACTTGGATATTCAAAAGAAGAAATAATAGGTAAAGATTTGCACATGTTTATGATACAAGATATGCGGCTGTACGAAGCATATAGAGAAGCATTTAAAAGATTCCGTTCAACCGGAAAAGGAAGTGTTGTAGGCAAGACTGTTGAGATGAAGACAAGGCATAAAAACGGCTATGAAT
>NZ_JAFCAC010000036.1:0-1975 GCF_018588165.1 Thermoanaerobacter sp. CM-CNRG TB177 | reverse complement strand
TCATGCAGATGCTGGAGCAGGAAATAGAGCGAACAAAAAGGAATAAAAAGCCCTCTCACTTATTATGTTTGACTTAGATCATTTTAAAAAGGTAAATGACCGTTTTGGGCATGCTGCAGGAGATACGGTTCTTAGAAGTGTTGCCAATACAGTAAAAAAGAGGATACGAAAAACAGATTACTTTGCACGCTGGGGAGGGGAGGAATTTATAATTCTTCTGCCTGAAACTTCCTTGAATAATGCAGCTGAGCTGGCTGAAGAACTCAGAAAGAAAATAAGTGAAACAGCGCTGGACGGTATAGGAAAGGTAACAGCCAGCTTTGGTGTGACGGAATATAGAAATACTGATACTATGGACACAGTTCTTCTAAGAGTGGATGGAGCGCTTTATGAGGCAAAAGGGTCAGGGAGAAATTGTGTGAAAATCGCGTAAAACATAAAATCTTTGAAAGGGGGGCAGAAGGGAGAGCTCTTTTATAGAGCCTTGCCTTAAAAACTATGGAGAAAGGGAAAGAAACCAAAGACATTTTGGTGGTGGATGATTCTGTACTTATACGGCTTATGGTAAAGGACATACTGGGAGGAGAAGGGTATAATGTAGTGGCTGCGGCTACTTCTGAAGAAGCAGTGCGGAAGATAAAAAGCAGAAAAGAACTGTTTGATCTAATAATTGTAGATATTAATCTGCCAGATCAGAATGGCTTCGAATTTATTCGGAACTTGAAATCAGAGGAAAAGTACAGACACATTCCTGTGATAATTTTGAGCATAGATGCTACAGTACCCTCAATTAAACGGGCAGTGGAAGCCGGTGCAGTGGATTATCTTGTTAAGCCCTTTAAAGCAGAAGAACTTGTGAAGCGGGTAGTAAAATTAGTAGGGAGTGTCAAAAAAGAAGATCGCTATCCCGAACTTAAAGACCTGCTGAAAAAAGAAGTAAACCGTGCCAGAAGAAGTAATACAAATCTCTCACTAATTCTGGCACATTGCGAAGGGAAAATAGCAGGAGAAATTTCAAAAATAGCAGGGAAGATAAGAAGTAAACTTCGCGATATAGATGCGGTATTTGAAATTAACGAGAATACTCTGGCGCTTGTTCTTCCTGTTACGGGGAGAGAAGGTGCGGAAGTTGTAGTGAAAAAGATTCAGGGCGAACTGCGTGGCAGCTGGCGCTATGCCATAAGCATATATCCTGACAATGGGAAAGATGAAGAGGAACTTATCGGTTTTGCAAAAGAAAGCTTGATGAAGGAAGAATCAAATTCATCTCAGGAAGATGATAAAGAAAAAGAGGAAAAATAAAAGCAATTGGACTTAAGAAGATATTCATAGTACCAGAAAAGAAGGAATTTGAAGAAATATGTAGAAATAAATAATACAGGCTGGGAAATTGAACTTTGTAAAAGGCAAAAGGATCCAGGCAATTGCACGAAAAACAGGTAAAACGCAGGGTGGGTCAATTTAAAACCGATGAAAATGAATCAATTTTAATCCGCTATTGACAAGGGGATATACAAATACCTTGTGACAGAGGTTGATGGGAAGCCTATTTTGCTTGGTCTACAGATGGAAAAGAAAATTACAAGCTTTACAACGACCCTCCTGGTAATTTAGGGTTTATATATTACTATGAATTTGTAGATTACAAGGATAAAATATTTAAAAATACCATTGAATACTACTATTCTCCCAGATACAAATACTATTTTGAGGATGCCAAAATAAAAGAACTTGCCTGCGACCATCATCCTAATACACCTTCAGGTTTAGGACTTTGTGGAAGCTTGTTAAATCCATTAAAGAGGGAAGAGGCTCTTTTCTGGCTTAAAAATGCCAATATGGACTATGGGCTTTTGGCAGAGAGTTTTGACAAAGACACAGGAAAGGCTAAAACTGGGGTAGGATTTGCAACCAAACAGGAGGGACGGTTCCTTCTGTCTGATTTTTTCAGATAAAAGGAACCGTCCCCCTTGTT
>NZ_JAFCAC010000035.1:0-390 GCF_018588165.1 Thermoanaerobacter sp. CM-CNRG TB177 | reverse complement strand
ACGTCGTGAGACAGTTCGGTCCCTATCCGTCGCGGGCGTAGGAAACTTGAGAGGCACTGCCCCTAGTACGAGAGGACCGGGGTGGACGAACCGATGGTGTACCAGTTGCACCGCCAGGTGCACAGCTGGGTAGCCAAGTTCGGAAGGGATAAACGCTGAAAGCATCTAAGCGTGAAGCCCGCCTCAAGATTAGGTTTCCCATCCGAGAGGGGTAAGACACCTCGAAGACTACGAGGTAGATAGGCCGGGGGTGTAAGAGTGGAAACACTCTTAGCTGACCGGTACTAATCAGTCGAGGACTTGACCGATAAGGCTTTGTGCAGTTTTGAGGGTCTAGATTTCCGGTGGCGATAGCGGAGGGGAAACACCCGTTCCCATTCCGAACACGGA
>NZ_JAFCAC010000034.1:0-846 GCF_018588165.1 Thermoanaerobacter sp. CM-CNRG TB177 | reverse complement strand
CTCTGTAAAGCATAGCTGCTGCCTCTGCTCTTGTGGCGTTCTCTTTGGGCCTGAAGGTGTTATCTTTATATCCTTTTACTATACCAAGCTTTACTGCATTTGCTACTGCATTCTTTGCCCATTCGCTTATCTTGTTGTTATCACTGAAAGTGGTATTGCCTATGTTGTCCTCTCTGTACTCTACAAGCTTTCCGTATATTCTCATTATTACTGCTGCCATCTCTTCTCTTGTTATTGGGTCATTTGGCCTCATATTCTTACCGTCTCCTAATATTATACCAGCCTTGTATGCTGCTTCTACTGCGTTTGCATACCATGCCCCTTCTTTTACGTCATTGAATTGTCCTTTGTAAGGCTTCTCTTCTATCCCTAATGCCCTTGTCATTAATGCTGCAAATTCTGCTCTGGTTATTTTTTTGTTTGGTAAAAAGGTGTTTTCATCTATCCCTTTTATTATGTGCCTTGATGCCAGTACATTTATTACGTCATATGCCCAATTGTCTTTTGATACGTCTTTGAATTGTTTGTTGTATTCAAAAGCTGCATAGGTTGAGAAGTGTTTCGCTTCAAATGTTATTGTGTTTGTCTCTCTGTCAATTTTTCCTCCTATGTATTCCCATTGATTTGTCGTCTCGTTTAAGTAGTATGCTCCTACTTTCCTTATGTCTTTTGCACCTTCTATGTTAAATGTCATTTTTACAGGTGACCCTATTTTTATGTCCTTGTCTCCTGCTTTTATTGTTATGTCATAGGCATCTGTTACAGGCTCGAAAGTTGATGCTTCCTTTTTGCCTTTGTTGTGTATGTTAAGTTTTATTGTTCCTGCTTTGTTTATGAGGTCAATTG
>NZ_JAFCAC010000033.1:0-1115 GCF_018588165.1 Thermoanaerobacter sp. CM-CNRG TB177 | reverse complement strand
CAGGTTACCATATAGGCCAGCTCTTAACCTATCCTTCAGGTGGCAGCTGCTTGTATTAATAAATACTTTGTTTCAAAATCAAAACTTATTTCTCCTACAGTACCGGCATTTAATACAACAAAAGCAATTCACGACAGCAATCTACATCTTCTGGTACACTTCAGATATGCGACGCTTTTTATAAAAGGCAAAGTCTTTGCAGAGGAATTTGAAAGAGAACCCAAGTTGATTAACTGGTTGTGTAGACTCAGTACTAACAATTGCAGACATCAATTTGTCAGATCAGAATAGCTTTGAATTTATTCAGAACTTGAAATCAGAGGGAAAGTACAGGACACATTCCGGTAATAATTTTAAGTGCAGATGCTAAAGTACCCTCAATTAAACGAGCCGTGGAGGACCGAATGAAAAAAGGGGAATGCTTGGTGGACATATGGAATTATTAGAAAAATATAGCCAACATTCGCAAGATTAATTTGGTATTTGCAACACTTTTTGGAGAAATAAAACTTATAGTATATTGAGTTGCATAGTGGATAAACCCTGAAGAACCACATAACAACAGAATAGAGGATAAAATACAAAGAAAGGAGATAAATTAGATTGAAATTTATAAGAATTTCTCATTCTTCCAGTTGGTTCTTCGGCTCGCTTCTATTCTTATTTTAACTAGAGGATGGAAAGTTTCTTAACTCCTTTTTAGACAAATAAGACTCAGCTTATTCTAAATAGAGCGTACATTCGAAGAAATACCCATATTGACGAAAATCCTTGTTTGTAAGCAGAGAATAATTATTATCTATTTGTGGAAGTTATTGATTTCTGAAAAACGATATGCTATACTCAAACTGATGGTGTTGGAAAGAAAGAGGAAGAGTTTATGGGGAATAATAATTTTGAAAGCAGAGCGAAAGGCAATTTTAAAGGTTTGGTAGGCTTTTTTAAAAGCATAGGACTGATAATTTTCACTTTAGGTGTGTGGTCGTGGATTATAGGAGCTTTTATCTGGATTTTAGGGGCATTCGGATGGTTTTATCTTGCATATGTTTGGAGAAAAAATCTTTGGCTCTTTGTCAATAGTTGGGGTGGGTATTTTTTCTGAATGCCCACCTTTA
>NZ_JAFCAC010000032.1:0-278 GCF_018588165.1 Thermoanaerobacter sp. CM-CNRG TB177 | reverse complement strand
GCTGAAACTGACTTTATTTTTTCCATTATTTCTTTACTGGCATTGGCAGTGAGAAATAGAATCGGGATATCTTTATGCTGCTGAATTATTCTTGCTGCATCTATCCCATCGATTGCTCCTTTAAGTTCTATGTCCATAAGAATTAAGTCCGGGCTTTTGATGTTATTTAGTGCTTTTTCAACAGCCTCTTCGCCTGATGTGACTATCTCTGTTTCGTATCCGTATTTGGCTAGGATATCTGCTGTTATTTGCGCATTAAGTTTACTATCCTCTACAAT
>NZ_JAFCAC010000031.1:0-389 GCF_018588165.1 Thermoanaerobacter sp. CM-CNRG TB177 | reverse complement strand
AATGGAAAAAGAACTGAAGGAAAGGAATGAGATTTTAAGCACTATAATGGAGTATGCAGGAGATGCCATTATTATGATTGACGATAACGGTAAAGTAACCTTCTGGAACCCTGCAGCAGAACGCATACTTGGATATTCAAAAGAAGAAATAATAGGTAAAGATTTGCACATGTTTATGATACAAGATATGCGGCTGTACGAAGCATATAGAGAAGCATTTAAAAGATTCCGTTCAACCGAAAAAGGAAGTGTTGTAGGCAAGACTGTTGAGATGAAGACAAGGCACAAAAACGGCTATGAAATTGATGTAGAACTTTCACTTTCTGCTGTAAAAATTAAAGATGCATGGCATGCAATAGGCATAATTCGCGACATAAGCGAGCGCAAGA
>NZ_JAFCAC010000030.1:0-322 GCF_018588165.1 Thermoanaerobacter sp. CM-CNRG TB177 | reverse complement strand
TCCCTCTCTTCCTCTGCTGCCTTTATTAGTTCATCAAATATCTTCTTCACTCCTTCTTTATCTCCTTCATTTATTGCTCTCCATATCTTTTCTCTGTATTTTGGCTCTTTTGATGTGGCTTTTAATACGTATTTGTTTAAATGATATCTGTCTAACACAAACCTTGATTTTACTATCCATTTTAATCCCTCTTTTATCCACGGTGCTCCATCTCCTGCTATGTATATCTTCTCTATCTTCTCTTCTTTGTAGTTTTCTTCTATGTAATTTGCTACATCTATCCATATGTCTTCTGCTTTCTCTCCTACGTATGCCTTGTAAT
>NZ_JAFCAC010000029.1:28400-56063 GCF_018588165.1 Thermoanaerobacter sp. CM-CNRG TB177 | reverse complement strand
CCAGAATCAATTCGGGTTGAAATTGTTTAACTTACCATATATTATATAGGTAAGAGAAGGAAAAATAAAGGGAGTAGGGAGAGAATAGTTACTCTTTTACTGCATTCATGGTGTCTTAGTGTGATGGGAAGTGTCGAAAGTATAGGACCAATGGGAGAAAAGGATATAATAGATTGGCATTCAGTAGTTGTAGATAAGTAAAAAGATGCAAAGCCAAGATAGATTTCAAGCAGACTGAAGGCACATTTTAAAACTTTTATGTAAAAAGTTTTTGAGATGGGCTCAGCATAAAAATTCTTTAAGGGGAGAGAGAAAATGAAACCGTCTAGATATAACTTTTTCTTTGACTTTCCTGAAGAGCTGGAGAAAATAGTAGCTTATAATTCAAGAACAGGAGCTTTAGCCTTAATGGAAAAAAAGAATTACGACAAGTATAAAAATTATGTGGAAAAAGGCATTCCAATTGATGACAGTAAATTAATAGAGGACTTGAAAAAAGGGCAATTTCTCATAGATGACAATGTTGATGAACTTCAGCTATTACGTTTCAATCTCTGGCGGAGTAGATTTAATGACAAAAATTTGGGTTTAACTATTGCACCTACACTAGGGTGTAATTTTGCCTGTGTATACTGCTATGAAAAGGACAATCAGAAAGATGTATTTATGAGTGAAGAAGTACAAGATAAAATAGTTGAATATATAAAGCGGCAGATGAAGTTTTTGCAGAGTGTAAATATTATTTGGTATGGAGGAGAACCGCTGTTGGTTTTTGACATTGTCAAAGATATGTCAGAAAGAATTATAAAACTCTGTGATGAAAACGAAGTTATATATGATGCATTTATTGTGACAAATGGGTATAACTTGACGAGGGAAGTAGTGGAACAGTTTAAGAACTTGCGATTATCATTTATACAAATAACATTAGACGGTCCCCAGGATGTACATGATAAGAGACGACCTTTAAAAAGTGGAGGGGGGACTTTTGAAAAGATACTGACCAACATAGAAGAAAATATTGATATAATGCCAAATGTTTCCTTGAGGATAAATATAGACAAAGAAAACGTAAACAGAGTTAATGATATATTAGATGAGTTAGAAAAGAGAGGATTAAAAAATAGACTTAGCGTTTATTTGGGATATATAGAACCTACAAATGCTTGTTATGTACCAAATAAATGCCTGTCTATGCATGAATATTCTAAGGTTACTTATATGTTTGAAAAAGTGTTAAAAGAAAGAGGTTTTTTAAATAATTTAATGCATAAGTACCCCTATTTAAGATACAATTTTTGTGGAGCAGACAGGGTAAATTCAATGGTGATAGACCCGGAAGGATACATATATAAGTGCTGGTCTGATATAGGGATGGAAGAGTATAGAGTAGGGAATATATTGGACGACAAGTCCTTAGTTTCTTTGAACATTGATAAGTACATGGAATATCTTCTTTATGATCCCACGATGGACGAAATGTGTATTGATTGCAAGCTACTGCCAATTTGTATGGGAGGGTGTCCAAGGAGGAGAATAGAAAGAATGCCAGAAAGATGTGGAAATTATAAATATGTTTTAGAAGAGTATTTGAAGGATATAGCAAAAGAGCTATTAGAGAAAAAAACAGGAAAAGGTTTAAACCATGATGTTTTAGGGGATTAATCTTGATTAGAATGTGCGCACATTCTATATAAAGGATGAAAAGAAGGGAGGTGGAAGGAAATGGAATATTTGATAGAAGGGTATAATAAAGAAATTGGCAATGAGTTCCCTAGTAATATTCTTCCTATAGCACCTTGTTGTGATTTAACAAGAAATTTTGGAGAAATACCAGGTCCCTGTGTGTGCTGGGGTCCATATTGTTGGGGACAGATATGCCGTCCTGTAAAATTGGAACCCTATTATGAAGTAAGAAAGTAAAAAGTAAATTGTTGTGTTAATAGCGATGCATCTGGAACTTTTAAGTTTTAGATGCATCGCTACTTTTAAAAATTATAAGTGAAAGGATGGATATATTCTTGAGCAGAAGGTTACCTATTTTAATGCTTACTTTGGTATTTTTAGCAATCATATTCTTCGGTACACATATTTTTTTGAATACACAGCTTAATTTATATCAGCCATGGGGACTTACAGAAAGACAGAAAATAGAAGACTTTGAATATATGTACGACATTCTAAAAGACAATTATGCGCATTTTTATGAAGTAAAAAAGATGTATGGTTACGACTGGCTAGAGCATAAGAAAAAATTTAAAGAAAAGATAAAGAAAACGAAAAATAATTTGGAATTTTATTATGCATTGAATGATATTCTATTAAAATTACATGATGGTCATACACGTGTTTTAGATCCAGGGACTTATAAATATCTGTTGGAGTCAGTGAATTTGAAACCTTATGAAGATATACTTAGAAAATCGGAAAGTTCCTATAAAATGTGGGAGAAGATCTTTAAAAATGCACATGAAGAGAGTAAACTAGAAGATTACTTTTCTCGAACAAGAAAAAAAGAAAACGTTGTGACAGAAATTGTAGTACCTGGAAAAGTTGCTTATTTGAAAATCTACTCTTTTTTAATTGATTATCACAAAGAAGGAGAGGAATACAAAAAAGAAAGAGAGATGATATACGATTTTTTGAAAAGTATAAAAAATTACCAATATCTTTTCATAGATATTAGCGATAATAAAGGAGGTAATGGTCAATATTGGTTAGAAGCTATAATAGGTCCCTTAAGAGATAAGTTAAAAGGAGTAGAAAACTAATCGATAGAAGAAATTTTTCTTGTAAGAGGCGGTGACTATGTTGTTAAAATCCTTGAAAATTTTGTACCGGATTTAAAAAATAATACAATAGATAAACTTCCTATGTATAACTTGCTCCCGATGGAAGTAAAAAAGAGTTTTAGATATTATCTGACTATGAAGCATACGATAAAAGATTTTGAAAAATATCTTAAAGATATAGATCCTGTAGGTTTTAATGGTAAGATATTTTTGGTAATTAGCAGAGCGACTTGTTCAGCAGCAAATGACTTTGCAAAATTTTGTAAAGAAACAGGTTTTGCTACATTAATAGGTGAGAGAACTACGGGAGATGGAGGTTGGTTTATGCCAGATATTATGTGCCTTCCTAACAGCGGGCTAATTGTGAGATTTGACGGAGCAATGATTATAAATCAAGATGGTACTTCATATTTTGAAACAGGGACTATACCAGATATAGAAATAAAAATGATTCCTAAAGACCCATTTGAAAAAGACGAGGAACTAAAACAAAAGATATTGGAAGTAATTAAATCGTTAGAAAGTGAGGAGAAGGGTATTAAATGAAATTAAAAGGGATAAGGAATTTATTCAGTAGCTACAAAATTTGCTGAATTTTGTAAAAAACAGGTTTTTGGTAGGAAGAAATACTCTAGGATATGGTTCACTGATATCATATATGAGACTTCCTAACAGTGGATTAATTGTAGGATTTGAGTATGGAACCTTTTTAAATGAAGACGAACGACCTATTTTGAAACAGGTATAGTGCCGGAGATAGAGATAGAAATGGCTAAATTTAGATACAGCGATCCTAATGTTAAAGGAGAGCTTTTAAAACGAAAGACAGAGGAGATAATTAAAGCTTTAGAAAATAAGGAAAAGAATTTTTAAGAATACATGAAAGAACTGATCGACATGAGAATATTTAGATTTGTTAAAAAAACAATTTATTACAAGGTTGGTTACCTGAGAAAATTAAGAAGTTTAGTACCCGTGCTCAAGTTAATTTCCAACTATGAAGTAAGAAAATAAATTGTTATGTTAATGGCGATAAATCTGAACTCAAAAGTTCTAGATGCATCACTATCCTTTAAGAATTATAGATAAAAGGATGGATGTATTTTTGAGGAAAAGGTTAACTGTTTTGATAGTTATTTTTGTATTTTTTTAGCAATTACATTTCTCAGTACCCATACCTTTTTAAATACACAATTTAATTTATGTTGGTCAAGGGAATTGACAGAAAAACAAAAGATAGAAGACTTTGAATACATGTACAACATTTTAAAAGACAATTATGCTCATTTTTATGAAGTGAAATAATCTGGCTATCCAGAAGTAAAAGCCGAAATACTGAAACAAAAGACGGTGGAATTAATTAAATCTTAGAAAAAGAAAAAAGGCAATTTCTAAAAAAATGCAAGAGAGTTGATCAATATGAAAATATTTAACTTTGTTAAAAAATTTATATTTAAGTACAAAAGCTCCCTGGCAGTATTTCTGTTTTTTAGTATCATTGGATGGCTCATGTCAATTATAGTGCCTTACATTACAGGTAATTATATTGACCTTCTATTGCAAAGTAAAGATTTCAAAGTAATTTACGATTTTACAGCAAAGATAATATTAATTGGTATAGTTACTATAATTAGTTCTTTTATAATGAACTATACCTATGTTAAAATTCAGACCAAATCAGCGATAGACTTGAACTTTTGTGCACTGGAGCACGTGACCAGATTGCCTATTTTTTATTTCAAAGGAGTGGACAGTGCATATCTAAATCAAAGAATAAACTCTGACAGCAATACAGTAGTTTCTTTTGTATTAGCCAATATGCTGGATATTCTTACTAATGCTTTAACTATTATTTTTCTTGCCTATATTTCCATGAGAATAAATGCCAAATTAACTTTAGAATTAATGGCTCTAATTCCATTATATATATTTTTTTACTTTGTGTTTAAAAAACCTCTATATATACGAGGCTATGAATTAAAAGAAAAACAAAACGAATTTTTTTCAAAAATGAATGATAATTTGCAAAATGTAAAAGTTATAAAACTAAATGCGACTTTTAAGGAAGAAAGGGAAAGATTAAATAGCACATTTGAAAAAATGTTTAATTCTTTACTGAAGTATACAAAAGTTTCTTATCTTTTTAATAGCAGCAATTCAATGGTGACTACTATTGCAAGGGTAATAATATTTTTTGTTGGCGGAATGGAAATAATAAATGGAAATTTAACAATAGGAGATTTTACGATAATTAGTAGTTATTTTTCGATGATGATAGGAAGTGTAGGATACTTTTTAAACTTGGGTAAGTCATATCAGGATGCTTTAGTTTCCTACGATAGATTAAGACAAATATTAGATGAGCCCCAAGAGATAAATGGTACTATCAGATTAGAAGGGATAGACACTATTGAGCTTAGAAATGTTTCCTTTGCTTATGACAATTCTAAGGAAATTATACACGATTTCAATTATGAATTTAAAAAAGGAAAGATATACTGCATTGTTGGAGATAATGAAGCTGGCAAAAGTACTCTCATCAATGTAATCCTTGGGATTTTAGTAAATTACTATTCAGGTGAGATATATTACAATTCAATAGAACTTAAGGAACTAGACATGTATTACATAAGAAGGAAAATTATTGGAATTACTGAACAGGAACCAAAATTAGTTAATGACACAATTATCAATAACTTAATATATGGGGTGGAGGTTTACGATTATAAAACTATTGATAAACTGCTAAAAGATTTAAATGTAAATATAGATAAATTTCATGAAGGATTAAATACGAAACTAAATGAAGCCTCCAGCAACATTTCAGGAGGAGAAAAATTAAAGATAGCGATTGCCAGGGCATTTTTAAAAGATCCAGATGTTATAGTGTTAGATGAGCCCACGTCTGCCTTAGATGTTGTTAGTATTGAGAAATTAAAATCTATGCTAACAGCACTCAAGAAGGAAAAAATAATTTTAATTGTTACTCATAATCAAGAGTTTTTAAATATAGCGGATGAAGTGATAGATTTAAATAGAATTTCTAAAGAGATGGAGTGTTTGGTGTAAGAAGATGTCAATATAAGTATAGATGGCTTTTACATTTGGGTTGTAGTTGAAATTGTAACTTACAGTTACAAAATTAAAATTTTTCACTGGCGATATATGAAGAAATGAGAAAAATGGAGGAAAGTATGGATAAGTTCACCAAAATGAAATATCAGGAAAATTTATAGACATTTTTGCTATTTTACTGGGAGAGATAAGAATGTTAGGATAAAATTGAAAAAGTTGTGGCTTTATTGATGATATTCACTTTTTTGTTTGGGATACTGACATATATGGCGCAACTTCAGCTTGTATAAAAAACGAGTTGTCTTAATTTAAAGGGGAAAGTTTAATTTGATATTGCAACTTTATTCCAGGGAGGGTATATAAATGGAGACAATAAAGAAATACATCTTAAAGTATAAGTTTTTAATTCTGGTAAACGCAATACTTGTAATTTTTGTATCAGCCCTTAAAGCCTTACTGGCGATACTTTTTAAAATAATTGTTGACACATCAGTTGGAAATTTAAATTACAGTATTTCTGCTTTAATATGGTATTCAGTAGGGTTTTTAATAGCAGTATTTACAGCTGAAACCTTGTCAAAGGCAGCTTCGGCAGCTTTTAACAAGAAAGTGCTGATAGACTACAAACAATCCATTATAGAAAGCTTCATAAACTCTAGAAGAAGAAAAATCACAAGTTCAGAATTGATATCTTTACTTAGCAATGATGTGAGGATGATAGAGAATAATTACTTAACAAGTCTGATTAGCATTATGGAAGACATTTTACTATTTGTTGTGTCTTTATATTTGATACTTCGAATAAACGTTTATCTCACTATAGTCATTTTCATTTTTGGCTGGGTTCCAGTGATTGTGCCTCAGTTTTTCACAAAAATAAATCAGGAACTAAAGGGGCAGTACCTTAAAAAGCTTGAAAGGTTTACCACCAGGATAAAAGAGATGGCTCAGGGATTTGAAGTAATAAAAGCTTTTAACATTGAGAATAAAATCCTCAATATGGCATCAAAAGATAACAAAGATGCAGAAATGGCAGGGTATAAATCCGATGCATTTCAAGGATTTCAAGGAGCTTTATCTATTGTGTCAGGATTTGCGATGTTTTTTGTAAATATTCTCGTAGCCACATATTTGGTCTTAAGAGGTTACATAACAGTAGGTTCTATGATTGCCGCTGTACAACTTATGAACTACATAGTAAATCCTTTAGTTTATACATCTGTATATATAACAAAGATGAAGTCTGTGAAGAAAATGGCAGATAAAATACAAAAAGAAGTGATAGATGTAAGCGAAGAGGAAGTCTCACAGGGAGATAAACCCTTTGAATTTAGAAATTCGATGGAAATCAAAAACCTAACCTTTTCCTACGATGGGAAGAGGAATGCTTTGTCAAACATAAACATAAAGCTTGATAAAGGCAAAAAGTATACATTAGTTGGAGAAAGTGGATGTGGAAAGACCACGCTACTTAGAGTGCTATTAAATCACATTACAGATTATGATGGGCAAGTGCTCATTGATGGAATAGATATAAGAGAATTTGACCCTGCTTCCTATTACAGGAAAGTTAGTATTATACAGCAGGATGTCTTTATGTTTGGTGACACATTAAAGAATAACATTTGCCTTTACAGTGAATGCAGTGAAGAAGAACTCAATGAGGCATTGAGACAATCTGGTTTAATTCAGGTTGTTGAGAAACTTCCCAAAGGACTCGATACAATAGTAGGAGAAGGGGAAGTAGAGCTATCAGGAGGAGAGAGAGAGGATAGCAATTGCAAGAGCACTAATCAAGAAAGCGGAAATACTGCTGATAGACGAAGCTACGGCGGCTTTAGATAAAGTTACGGCGAGCGATATAGAGAGGACGCTTATAAATTTAGATGCGACAGTACTTGCTGTAACCCATAAATTGACCCCAGAGATACTGAAAAAGTATGATGAAATATTTGTAATGAGAGATGGAGAAATCATTGAAAGAGGCACATTGGATGAACTATTAGATAAGAGGGGGTATTTCTATTATATGTACAATTATGGGATTGATGAGAAAAAAGAGATGGAGGCTTCAGAAGAAGCTGTATAAAAATTTTGTGTGAAATACCAGAGAAATGAAAAAGAAAGATTTATAGTTTAAAATGAACAGCTCATAAAAAATCGAAATGCTGTGAAAATGAAAATGTTCAAAAATATATCCAGAAGATGAGAAAATAAGACAGAGGGTGTTGAAAGTAATTGAATCATTAGAAAGTTAAGGCACCAATTAGATTGATTTTGGATTGGTGCCTTATTCTTTCTACTTAAATTACAAAAGTCTCAATAGACCTCTTAATAGAAGGTGCATTATAAAGCGTATTTCCTGTGTTAATGAGTATATCACTGTCTTCTTCTGTCTTATTCATCACTACCACAATTATTTTCCCATCAGGGGTTTTGGCTGAAAGGATTTCTAACCTTAGATCGTTGGTTTCAGGTCTTATTGTTTTTGGCTCGGACTTTATGAATTTGGGAAAATGCCCTATATAGTAGTAGGAACTTTGGTAAAAAATTTCTTTTTTCTCTGTATCCACAATGATAGGAGCATCGCAGTAGTTTTTGACGTGATTAGGTCCTCCCATTGTATCTAATACTATATTTCAGCCAAAAAAGCCGATTGTGTAGTTGTTAAAATCGCCTATTATTTCATGGGCATAACTTTCACCAAGATTCCAGGAACCTAAGTTTACTCCTGGAGATGAGAAATATTTTTCACAGATATTTAAAAAGTACACCGGTCTTACTCCAACGCAGTACAGGGACAGCCTTTAGGAATTTTTGTGTTTTTGTGCTATAATAATTTTGAAAACATTTTATTAGGGGGCGTTTTTAATGGAGAAGTTACAATTAGAAGATTTTACAAAATTTAAATTTTTGTCAGGATTAAAATATTCGCCAAGTGGTAGCTGTGCAGCATTTGTGGTACATAGAATAGACGTTGAGGAGAACAAGTATTTGTCTAACATATGGGTTTTGGATACAAAGACTAAAAAATATTTTCAGCTGACTTCCTTTAATGAGGAGAGAGGATTTGTATGGCTTGACGATGATTACGTACTTTTTGCAGGTAGCAGAAATCCAAAGGACAAAGAAAAGGCAGAAAGTGGAGAGGAATTTACAAAGTACTACAAGATTAATATACATGGAGGAGAAGCTGTTGAGGCTTTTGTGATACCTAAAAAGGTTACAGAGATTTTGCCTGTTGATGACGATACTTTTCTCTTGATTGCACTTTATAATGTGAATAAAAAGGATTTGGAGGGTTTGAGTGAGGAGGAGAAGAAAAAAGAGCTTGAAAGGAGAAAAGAGGAGAAAGATTACGAAGTATTTGATGAGATTCCTTTTTGGGCGAATGGCAAAGGAGTCATCAATAAAGACAGGGGAAGGCTCTATGTTTATAAATTAAGTGATAATAAATTGCAGCCTATAACAGATGAATACACTGATGTGTATTCTTTAAAGCTCAACAAAGATAAGACAAAAGCTGTGTTTATAGGAAAAAGTTATAAGGATAAAATGCCTTTGACAAGTGATGTTTATATATACAATTTAAAGGTTGGAGAACTTAAGAAAGTGAATAAGGATTCAGATTTTTCCTATAGGTATGTGGATTTTTTAGGAGATAAGATAATATGCGCTGGAACAGATATGAAAAAATACGGTATAAATGAAAACAGCAAATTCTATGTTTTGGAAGAGGAATCAGGCGAAAGAAGGTGCATAACCCCTGAGCTCGATATGAGTTTAGGAAATTCTGTAAACTCTGATGTGAGGTACGGTTCAGGCTTTAGTTTTAAAGCAGAAGGAGATTATTTGTACTTCATATCTACAGAGAGGTACAGTGCTTATCTTAACAGGATAAATTTAGAAGGGAAAATAGAAAAAGTGATAGAAAAAGATGGATCTGTGGATATGTTTGATGTATGTGGCGATGATATTCTTTTTATCGGTTTTAGAGGATTAAAGCTACAAGAGCTCTATGAGTACAAAGACGGGCAAGAGATACAGATTACTGACTTTAATGAATGGGTGCAGAAGGAAAAGAAACTTTCAAAGCCTGAAAGAGTAGAAGTAGAGATAAGACCAGGTCATTTTATAGATGGTTGGGTTATAAAGCCTATAGACTATGAAGAAGACAAAAAATATCCTGCAATATTGGATATCCATGGAGGACCTAAAACTGTATATGGGGAAATTTATTTTCACGAAATGCAATACTGGGCAGCAGAAGGGTATTTTGTGTTTTTCTGCAATCCTAAAGGAAGCGATGGAAGGGGCAATGAGTTTGCTGATATAAGAGGTAGATACGGCACAGTAGATTATGAGGACATAATAAAATTTACAGATTATGTGCTGCAACACTACAAAGACATTGATTCTTCAAGAGTAGGAGTAACAGGTGGTTCTTATGGAGGATTTATGACAAACTGGATTATAGGCCACACAGATAGATTCAAAGCAGCTGTTTCTCAAAGAAGTATATCTAATTGGACAACAGAATTTGGAACGACAGATATAGGTTATTATTTTGTTCCTGACCAAATAGGAGGAACTCCATGGGACAATTTTGAAAAGTATTGGGAACATTCGCCTTTAAAATACGCAGATAGAGTAAAAACACCTACTTTGTTTTTGCATTCAGATGAGGACTATAGATGCTGGATGGCAGAAGCTTTGCAAATGTTTAGTGCTCTTAAATATTTTGGTGTGGAATCAAGACTGGTACTTTTCCACGGTGAAAATCATGAGCTTTCAAGAAGTGGCAAGCCTAAACATAGGATAAGAAGGCTTAAAGAGATAACAGAGTGGTTTAATAAGTATTTAAAGTAAAATAAAAACACCCCACTTTCACAGTAGGGCGTTTTTTAAGCTAATAAAGCGGCTACTACACCTACTAAAAAGATTCCATCAAATATACCTGCGCCTCCTATACTTATGGCATGAGAGGTTAAATCTTTAAAGTGAGGCAAATTTAAAAGGTCTGCTCCAATTAATGTGCCTAAAACTCCCGAGATATATGCAACAGGTGCTGCATTGTGGGGAGATAATAAAATTGCAGAGGCAGCTGCCACAAGAGGCGGTATAAAGGCAGGGAGGGTAATGCCTACTCCTTGTACAGGTTTAGCTAGTGCTTTTGCTACAATTGTAACTATTATAGTAGCTATTATAGTTGGGAGTAGTGGTGCTCTCGGCAAAAGGTACAAACTGAGAATGACGGGAACTACAGCTCCCCCTACGTTTACTGCAATTACTTGCTCTTGCACTCGTGGGGGATAGTAAAAAAGGAATGGGGAAAAATACCGCTCTTCTTCATGGACAATAATTTTTTTTCGAGATATAGGAATGTTGATCACACTTCCTATTAAAGATAAACTAAAAACAAAAACTGCCATTTGGGGAGATAATCCCAATTTTGCAAAAGAAAAAGTTGTTGCCTGCACAAAAAATGTAAATATCAAAAAAGGAAACAACAATATTAGGGAAAGTATCCAAATTAAAGGCATTACAAAAACCTCCTTAAATATTTGCTACTATATTGTTATAATATCATAAAAGTGATGGTCATATCCATTACTTTATAAAAATTCTTTTGTTTTTTGGGAAAAAGGAATATAATATATTTGTCAAAATTTATTCGACGAGGTGAAGCAATGATAACAAAAGAGATGATAGATAGAATAAATTTCCTTTATCACAAATCACAAACAGAAGGACTGACTGAAGAAGAGAAGGAAGAGCAGAAGAGGTTAAGGCAAGAATATGTTAAGGAAATACGGGAAAGGGTTAAAAGAGAGTTGGATAGTATTAAATATGCTGAAAATAGTTGCAACCATTGTGGACATGACCATAATCACCATCATCACCACCACAGACATTAAAGATAAAGGAGAGATGAAAAATGTATGAAGGAACAAAGGGGAAAGTGAAAGACGACATTCCAGAATATATCACTTTAGAAGAGGCACTTACTTTGAACAAAAATCAAGTCAGAGAAAATTACAAAGAATACATAAATTCAGTGTTTGTCTCTATGCTTTCAATGCTTCAGTTTGATAAACTTTTTGTAAGAGCTAAAGGAGTTTCAGTATGGGATAATGAAGGAAATGAGTATTATGATTTTTTAGGAGGTTATGGTGCTTTAAATTTAGGGCATAACCCCGATGAGGTTATCGAAGCTGTAGAAAAAGTAAAAGATATGCCTAATATATTGCAAGCGGCTATTGGAAATTTGCCGGGGGTTCTTGCTCATAATCTTGCAAAAGTGACACCAGGGAATCTTAAAAGGAGCTTTTTTTGTAACAGTGGTGCAGAAGCAGTAGAAGGAGCTTTAAAACTTGCTAAAATTGCTTCAGGGAAACAAAAAATAGTTTACTGCCAAAACTCTTTTCACGGCAAATCCATGGGTGCCCTTTCAGTGACGGGACGAGAAAAATATCAAAAGTATTTTAAACCACTTGTGCCGGAGACAGTTCCTATTCCATTTGGAGATGAAAAAGCTTTGGAGGAAGCTTTGAAAGGTAGAGATGTTGCTGCTTTTATAGTAGAGCCTATCCAAGGGGAAGGCGGAGTTATCGTTCCTCCTGAGGGATATTTGAAAAAGGTAAGAGAGCTCTGTACTAAGTATGATGCTTATTTGATTTTAGATGAGGTGCAAACTGGGTTTGGAAGAACAGGAAAAATGTTTGCATGTGAGCACGAAGGAGTAGTTCCAGACATAATGTGCCTTGCGAAGTCTTTAGGTGGAGGAGTTATGCCTATCGGTGCCTATATAACCACAGAGGAGATATGGCAAAAAGCTTATGGGACTATGGAAAAAGCTCTTTTACATACTTCTACTTTTGGCGGTAATACCTATGCTTGTGCAGCTGCGATTGCTTCAATACAAGCTATTATAGAGAAAAAGCTTCCTGATGCTGCAAAAGAAAAAGGTGGATACTTTTTAGGTCGACTGAAAGAATTAAAAGAAAAACATCCAAAACTTATAAAAGATGTTAGAGGAAAGGGGCTTTTAATAGGAGTAGAGTTTAATCAACCAGAAGGTGGACTTCTTGACAAGATTTCTGGAGGAGCTATCTCAAAGTTTTCAAGTGAATATCTCGGCTCTTTAATTGCTGGAGAGCTTCAAAATAAACACAGAATTATAACGGCTTACACTTTGAATAATCCAAATGTAATAAGATTAGAGCCTCCTTTAATTGTGACAAAAGAGCAAATTGACAAAGTTGTAGATGCTTTAGATGAGATTCTTACAAGGAATAGTAGCTTTTTAGGTATTACTGTTTCTGGAGCTAAAACAGTTTTAGGGTCATTATTTAAGAGGCAGTGATTGAAAGAGGTGAAATAAATTTTGAGAGAATTGTTTGAAAAAGGAATAACTTTTGAGGAATTTGTAAAAGAATCGGAGGAGAACATTGCTAAAAGAATAAAAGAGAGATATGAAAAGACAGTTTTAGATGAAGACTTGATAGAGAAAATAAAATTTAAAGATGAGATAAATATTTTGGCATTTGCTGAGAGTTGGTGTCCTGATTCTCAAGTTAATGTGCCTATAGTTGCAAAAATCGCAAGTTATAATAAAAATTTTAAACTGAGAATTTTAAAAAGAGAAGATAACGAAGAGCACATGAAACCTTATTATATAGATGGTAAAGCTAAAATACCCACTTTTGTATTTATGAATAAAGATTTTAAAGAAATTGGTCATTGGATTGAAAGGCCTGAAATAGTAAAAGAACTTGCAAAAAGTGGAGAAGGAGAGTGGAAAAGAGATTATCTTAAAGGGAAATATGATAAAAACATAATTGAGGAAATTGTTAATATTTTGTCCCGGTAATTGTGCCGGGTTTTTTAAATTCGTTTAATTTATTAAGCTTTTAAACGAAAATTAATAGTAAAGGGAGATAATAAAGTTAATCGGATAGTTTTGGAGGTTGCAGAATCCACAATAAAATGTATAATTTAATAAGTAACATACAAAATATTGTGGTTTTACATAAGAGGAGGAATTTCCTGTGAAAATTACTGAGAATGCGAGGAAGGTTCTGGAGAGAAGGTATTTAGCTAAAGATGAAAATGGCAAGCCTATTGAGACAGTTGAGGAAATGTTTGAAAGGGTTGCAAAGACTATCGCTGAAGTGGATTTAATCTATGACAAAAATGCTGATGTAGAAGCAGTAAAGAAGAGATTTTATGATATGATGGTAGCTCTGGACTTTTTACCTAATTCTCCTACGTTAATGAATGCCGGTAGGCCATTAGGTCAGCTTTCTGCCTGTTTTGTTCTTCCTGTGGGAGATTCTATGGAAGAGATTTTCGACGCGGTAAAGTACGCGGCAATTATTCACAAAAGTGGTGGGGGTACGGGATTTAGCTTTTCTCGCTTACGACCCAAGGGAGCTACAGTCAGATCCACTGGAGGCGTTGCATCAGGACCTGTTAGTTTTATGAAAGTTTTTAATGCAGCGACAGAAGCGGTGAAACAAGGTGGTACCCGAAGAGGAGCAAACATGGGGATTCTGCGTGTAGACCACCCTGATATATTGGAGTTTATACAGTGTAAAAAAGACAACAATGAAATAACAAATTTTAATATAAGCGTGGCTATTACAGAAGAATTTATGAAGGCTGTTGAGGAAGATAGGGAATACGATCTAATAGATCCTCATACGGGTAAGGTTGTAAATAGATTAAGAGCAAGAGAAGTCTTTGACCTGATTGTAGAAATGGCTTGGAGAAATGGGGAACCGGGTATTGTATTTTTAGACAGAATAAATGAGAAAAATCCTACCCCCGAAGTTGGAGAGATTGAGTCTACCAATCCCTGCGGTGAACAGCCACTTCTTCCTTATGAATCCTGTAACTTAGGTTCAATTAATCTTGAAAATATGTTAAAAAAGGTAGAAGGTAGATACGTAATAGATTATGACAAACTTAGAGAAACGGTCTATGATGCAGTGCATTTTTTGGATAATGTAATAGATGCTAATAAATATCCTCTTCCGCAAATTGAAGAAATGACAAAAGGGACAAGAAAAATAGGTCTTGGCGTAATGGGATTTGCTAACATGCTTTTAAGACTTGGCATACCTTATGATTCTGATGAGGCTGTAAAACTGGGCGAAGAATTGATGGAGTTTATTGATGAAACTTCCAAAGAAGCATCGATTAAGTTAGCAGAACAAAGAGGTACCTTTGGTTTCTATGATAAGAGTATTTACAAAAAAATGGGTATAAAAATTCGAAACGCTACAACTACTACTATTGCCCCGACTGGCACCATATCTATCATTGCAGGTACTTCTAGTGGCATAGAACCGGTGTTTGCAATAGCTATGACGCGAAATGTTATGGATAATACAGAACTGGTGGAAGTAAACCCTGTATTTAAAGAGGTTGCCATTGAAAGAGGATTTTATTCAGAAGAACTGATGCGAGAAATTGCTCGAAGGGGAAGTCTAAAAGACATAAAGGGTATACCAGAAGATGTTAAAAGAGTTTTTGTGATAGCTCATGATATTGACCCTGAGTGGCATGTTAAAATGCAGGCAGCTTTTCAAAAACATGTTGACAATGCAGTTTCTAAAACGGTGAACTTTAGAAATGAAGCTACAGTAGAGGATGTTAGAAGAACTTATCTTCTTGCCTATGAACTTGATTGCAAAGGGGTTACTATATACAGAGATGGAAGTCGTGAATCGCAAGTATTGAATTTGGGCATAAAAGAGAAAAAAGAAGAAGCAAAACCTAAAGAAGAGCAAACTAAAAATGAACCTTTAAGACCAAGGCCAAGACCTCCTGTGACAAGAGGAATAACTGAAAAAGTGAGAATAGGTTGTGGAAATCTTTATATAACAGTTAATTATGATGACCAAGGCATATGTGAAGTATTTACAAATCTTGGAAGAGCAGGTGGATGTCCTTCACAGTCAGAAGCTACAAGTAGGCTTATATCTATAGCATTGCGCTCAGGCATTGATGCTAAGACAATTGTAGAGCAATTAAAAGGTATAAGATGTCATTCTACTTTAAGGCAAATGGCTACAAACAAAGAAATAAAAGTGTTATCTTGCCCTGATGCTATTGGCAAGGTTATTGAGAAAGTGATGAAAATCCGGGTGGAAGAGGAGCAGCAATTTGCACCTATCGATGTACCTATATATGAAAATAATCATAATGGCGATGAAGATGACCCTAAAGAAGAAGTTGCATTGAGTGAAGCTGACTTATTAGACGAAGAAAAGTTTTGCCCTGAGTGTGGCAGCCCAATAGAGCATGAAGGTGGTTGTGTGGTGTGTAAAAACTGTGGCTATTCTAAATGCGGTTGATATTTATAAAAAACCTTCTGTAGCAATTGCTACAGAAGGTTTTTTATAAATATTTAAAAGGAAGTACAAGATTCGACATATTATGATGGGGATTTGTGGTACAATTGGCTCTGATAAATAAATGTGATCAATTTTATAAACCTTATCAGCCCAAGAAGGATTTTTGAAATAAATGTAGAATACTAATATGATTCGGAAAAACGAGGGGATTAGTATGGGGAAGTACAGGGAACTGGTTTTTAATATAACCTTAATTACAATAGGAAGTATATTATTTGTGTGGGCACTTTACTGCTGTGGTATTGGAATTGATTGGAGAGTCTTTTTGATTTTATTAGCTTTCGCAATAATTTTGGATAATATTGGCATAATGTATACAGATATAAAATTATCTTTAAGCCCTACAATAGGAATAACTACTTTTTTGATTTTTGGCACGGTTGGAGCGGCTACTCTCATGGTATCCTCTGTTATGTTTGATACTATTGTAGTAAGAAAAAAGATAAAAAATGGGCTTTTAAATGGAGGAATGTTTTCTATTGCATATTTAGTGGCAGGATGGTTTTATGAATTCATAGGTGGAAAAATTGGCATAGTTTCTTTTTCGCAAGTTAAATATATTTTAAGTTACGTCATAATAAGTTTCCTTTTGAATAATTTTATACTGTACTATGCTTTAAAAGTACAGGGGAAGATTTTGTTTAAAGAGTATTGGAATGAGAGTGTATTATTAGAGTTGGGTACTTATATAGTTATGATTCCTGTTTCTTTACTTCTTGCATATATTTATTTTAAACATAGCCTTCTGTTTTTTGTGTTATCTTTAACTCCACTTATATTCATAGCATATGCTTTTAGGATGATTAGAGATTTGATTAAGGCAAATAAAAGGCTTAACGCTATATATGAGATGGTTAAAATGATAAATTCGAAGTTAGAGTTGGAGCAAATATTAGATACTATTATAGAAGTTATTTCTCAAGTTGTTTCAGTATCTGCAGCAGCAATATATTTGACAGATTCTAATGGGGTAGCTGCTTTAGTAAAATCGATAGGTAATAGAGAGGGAGAGGAAGGCTTTAAAGAAAATTACTTCAAAGATGAGGGAATAATAGGAAAGTGCATATCTTCTAACAAAACAATAGCAATTAAGGATTTAAAGCAGGATAAAAGATTTTTAAAAGAACAATTTTTAAATAACTATGGCAGTGTAGTAGTAGCTCCTTTAAGGTTTTCGGGATCTGTCATTGGATGTCTTATGGTGTTGCATGTAGAGACAAATGTGTTTGATGAGGATTCTGTTAAAATCATAGAGATAATCGTAGATCAAGCTTCTGTTGCGATAACCAATGCTAAACGATATTATGAAGTCACCAAAAAATCTATTACTGATCCTTTAACAAAGACTTATAATAGAAGATATTTTAATGATGCATTAATGGAAAATATTATGAGGGCAGATGAGACTAGTGAGCCTGTGAGCCTTATAATGTTTGATTTGGATAATTTTAAACTGATAAATGATACTTATGGCCATTTAGTTGGAGATGAAGTACTTAAGGAAGTGGCAAAACGGATAAAAAACAATGTGAGAAGTGATGATATTGTAGCGCGATTTGGTGGAGAAGAATTTGCAGTGATTTTGCCGAAACTTACTGCAGAACAAGCCTATATGATTGCAGAGAGGATAAGAAATGAAGTATTATCAAGGCCAATTAGGACAGATAAAGGAGATATATATGTAACCATAACGGGTGGAGTAGCAGATTATCCGGAAAAGGCTGATTCTGCAGAAAAACTTATAAGCCATGCAGATAGAGCTTTATATGCAGGTGGCAAAAGTAAAGGAAGAAACAAAATTGCCATATATGAAGTGTGAAAAAGGCTTAAAGAAAAGACTGGGAGAATATTTTCCTGGTCTTTTTTGTTTTATCTCTTGATTTGAATAATTAATAAAGTTTTACCACATTAATAAGGCATAAAAAGTTACACTTAAATTCCTTGAAAATAAACGTTTTTTAGGTATAATATTAATCGAAAGCTGAAATAAATTTGTTAATATAGTTACCACATTAAATGTGGTAAAAGGGTGATTAATTATGGATAGGATACTTGAGATTATAAATATGCTTTTAAATAGCGAACAGCCACTTACGGTTGATTATATCGCAAATACACTGAAAGTATCGAATAAAACAATAAGGAATGATTTAAAAAAAGCTGAAGAATTTGTACAACAAAAAGGCGTAAAAATTATCAAAAAACCAAGAGTAGGTATTGTACTAGAGGGGCCTAGAAATAAAAAGCTTGAGCTTGTTGATGAGATTAAAAAGAGTTTAGACTTTGAAGAACCTTTTTCGCCTGAAGCAAGAAAAAACTACATTTTAAAGCGATTGTTTATGAGTAAAGGAAGTGTCACTATAAAAGAACTAGCTGAGGAACTTTATGTAAGTAGGATTACAATACACAAAGACTTACAAAGTGTTGAAAAATGGCTTAACAAATTCAATCTAAAACTTCTAAAAAAACCTAACTATGGCATTGAAGTGGTAGGCGATGAAGAGAATTGGCGAAATGCAGTGGCAAGCTTAATTGTTTTAACTAAAGAACAAAAAGAATTAAAAGAATTTTTATATAATGATTACACTGGTAGGATAGATTATAGAACATTAATGCAATTAAGGGAACTTTTTGATATTGATTACAAGCAACTTGAAAAAATAGTTAGTAATGCTGAATCAAAACTCAAATTTAGATTTTCGGATGAAGCTTTTATAAGTTTGGTTATACATGTAGCTATTTCTATCGAAAGACTAAAGCATAAAAAAGATGTTAAATTATCAAAGGCGGTCTTAAATAATCTAAAGCAAAAAGATGAATATGTGATAGCTCAACAGATGGCGAAAGAGATTGAAGAGAAATTCAATGTAGTTCTTTCTGAATCAGAAATAGGATATATTGTATTGCATATCATTGGTACTAAAATGCAGCAAAATAAAATTGAAGATGTGAATTTAGAGTTGGAAGATGAAGAAAGTATTGAGCTAGCGGTTATTATGTCAAAAGAAATTATAAATATTGCTGAAAGGGCATTATCTCTTGATTTAAGCAATGATAAGCAATTGTTAAATGGTTTGATACTACATTTAAGACCAACTATAAATAGGCTCAAGTATGGTTTAACACTAAGAAATCCACTATTAAACGATATTAAAGAGAATTATCCTGAAATATATGGGGTTGCATGGATGACAAGTGTTGTGTTTGAGAAGTATTTAGGTAAAAAAGTTGCAGAAGAGGAAATAGGTTATATTGCACTACATTTAGGTGCTGCAGTTGAACGAGCTAAAAAACCACTTAAAGCCCTGGTTGTTTGTACAACTGGCATTGGAACAGCACAACTTCTTGCGGCAAGGCTTGAGAAATCTTTTAAACAGATAGAAATAAAAGACATAGTTTCTTCTGTTTCGCTACATGAGAGCATCTTAAATGACATAGATATAGTTATCTCTACTGTACCTATTGAGATAAATAAACCTTTTATAAATATAAGTCCTTTATTAACTCAAAATGATATAAAGCGGCTTGATGAATTTATACAGGCTCTAAATAAAAGATCTAATTTAATCGATACGCAGTTACTTGATGTTGACGGTATTTACCTAAAAAAAGAAGATTTATTAAATAAGGTATGTATGGAGTTGCATAAAAAAGGATATGTAAAGGAGGAATATATTCAAGATGTTATAACCAGAGAAAAAATAGCTTCTACTGCTATAGGAAATGGTATTGCAATTCCACATGGTTTACCAGAACATGTTAATAAATCAGTTTTTACAGTGGTAAGACTAAAAAATCCTATAGCTTGGGATGAAGAAAAGGTAGATATGTTATTTATGATATCTTTAACTCAAAGTGATATAGCAAAATCCAGGTATATATTTAGAAAATTATATAATAAACTTGAATCACCGGAATTTGTAGAAAATATAAAAAAAGCAAAAAACAGAGAAGAAATTATAAAGTTATTGGAGGTAATTTACGATGCTGATAAATAAAAATCTTGTTACACTAAATCTTGAGGCAAAAAACAAAGAAGAGGCAATTATAAAATTGGCGGAATTGGCGCAAAAAGAAGGGAAAATAACTTCTGTAGAGGAGTATGCGAGAAGTGTGTTTGATAGAGAAAAAGCATATACAACGGGGGTGGGGAATGGAATCGCGATACCACATGGAAAATCAAAAGCTGTAAAGGAGGCGATGATAGTATTTGGTAAAACAACTGATGGAATAGAATGGGATTCATTAGATGGCAAACCTGTCAATTTAATTTTTCTCTTAGGGGTGCCTGAAGAAAATGTGGATAATGTTCATCTTAAGATATTGTCACAGTTATCACGAAAATTAATGAATGATAGTTTTATTGAAATGCTAAAAAAAGCAGTAACTGTCGAGGAAATTTTAAATGCTTTAAGTGATATCCAAGTAAGTTAAAAATAAATAAAAATAAAATAGATAAGGAGGATAAAAATACGATGAAGGAAGAATTAAAAAGGATTAGAGAATATTTAATGACAGGCGTATCTTACATGATACCTATAGTTGTCATAGGTGGTGTTTTAATAGCTTTTTCAATTGCATTAAGTGGTGTGCAGGCTGGTAAAGGTGCAGTTGTTACAAATCCAGTGTTAAAAAGTATGATGGATATTGGTACAGCTTCTTTTTCAATGATGGTGCCAGTTCTTGCAGGATTTATAGCTTTTGGAATAGCTGATAGACCTGGACTTGCTCCTGGACTTGTTGGTGGAGTGCTTGCAAACCAGTTGAAGGCAGGTTTTTTAGGTGGAATTATTGCAGGTTTTATCGCAGGATATGTTGCAAGGTGGATAAAGAGTTGGAGAGTTCCTAAGAATTTAAGACCTATAATGCCGATTTTTGTAATCCCGTTGTTATCAGCACTTATTGTAGGTTTTCTTATGATATATGTACTCGGTAATCCTATAAGCAGTGCAATGACAGCTATGACAAATTGGTTAAAATCCATGAGTACAGGAAATGCTGTGATTTTAGCAATGATAATGGGTGCGATGATAGCTTTCGATATGGGAGGGCCTGTAAACAAAGTTGCATTCTTATTTGCTGCAGCAATGATAGGAGAAGGCGTATATACAATTATGGGACCAGTAGCAGTAGCAATATGCATTCCCCCGCTTGGGATGGGTGTTGCTACATTGTTAGCACCCAACAAGTACACTAAAGCAGAAAAGGAAGCAGGATATGGTGCACTTGCGATGGGTATGATTGGTATTACAGAGGGTGCTATACCTTTTGCTGCAGCCGATCCATTAAGAGTAATACCATCTATAATGGTAGGCTCATCTATAGGTGCTGCGGTAGCAGCAATAGGGAAGGTTGGAGACCATGCACCACATGGTGGACCTATTGTGTTGCCGGTTGTAGATAATAAAATCATGTTTATAGTAGCTGTACTAATAGGTATTGCGGTTACTGCATTAATGGTAAATGCATTAAAAAAACCTGTTATTGAAGAAGTTGAAGATGAAAGTGAAGTTGCTGAGTAAAACTAAAAATAGTTTCAAGATTATGTAAATAATTTACAAAATTTTATAGAAAGAGGGATGGAATATGAAAATAGTTGCAGTTACAGCTTGTCCTACAGGTATTGCTCATACCTATATGGCGGCTGAAGCATTAGAGAATGCAGCAAAAAAACTTGGGCACAAAATTAAAGTTGAAACGCAAGGTTCAATTGGCATAGAGAATAAAATAACTCAGAAGGAAGTTGATGAAGCAGATCTTGTTATTTTCGCAGCAGATGTAGCAGTTAAAGAAGAATCTCGATTTAAAGATAAGCCCATCTATAAAGTTGAAGCTCAAAAAGCTATAAAAAACGCTAAAGCTGTTATTGAAGAAGCATTGAAATTGGTTAATAAATAAAGAACTGGTTGCTGAGTCAGGAAAGGGATTGCCTTTCCTGATTTTGCTTTTGCGGCTATCTAAAAAATGATTTGTCAAATTTGCTTTATTTTTTTATTTTATTATTGTGCAAAAGTTTCACACTGGGACGAAAACTATGTTATAATAGACGTTAGAACTAATTTTAAGGAGGGTTAACAAATGCTAAAAGGAGTTGCGGCATCCCCAGGGATAGCGATTGGGAAGGTTTTCTTATATACTAAAGAAAAAGCAGAAATCAACATGAAAAACATAGATGAATCAAAAGTAGAGTACGAAATTGAAAGGTTTAAGAAAGCTTTAGAAGTGACGAAGGAGCAAATACAAAAAATTAAAGAAGATGCATTGAAAGAATTTGGGAAGGATAAGGCAGAAATTTTTGAGGCACATTTAATGCTAGCAAGTGACCCCGAACTTATTGAAGGGGTAGAAAACATGATAAAGACTGAACTTATAACTGCTGATAATGCGGTAAATAAAGTAATTGAACAAAATGCTTCTGTAATGGAAAGTCTAAATGATGAATATTTAAAAGAAAGAGCTGTAGATTTAAGGGATGTAGGAAGCCGTATAATAAATAATCTTTTAGGAGTAAAAAGCGTGAATCTTTCTGAACTTGATGAACAAGTGGTAGTTATAGCCAAAGACTTAACCCCTTCAGATACAGCTACTATGAAAAAAGAAATGGTTTTAGGATTTGCTACAGATGTAGGCGGAAGAACTTCTCATACAGCTATAATGGCACGTTCCTTAGAAATTCCTGCTGTAGTAGGATTGGGTAATGTTACCTCTCAAGTTAATAATGGAGATACCATAATAGTAGATGGGTTGGAAGGGGTTGTCATTGTAAATCCTGACGAAAATACAATAAACGAATATAAGGCTAAAAAAGAGAATTATGATAAAAAGGTGGAGAAATTAAAGAAATTAAAAGATTTGCCTGCAATAACTCCCGATGGCAAAAAAGTCATGTTAGCGGCAAATATAGGAACTCCAAAAGATGTAAAAAGTGCGCTGGCCAATGGAGCAGAAGGGGTTGGACTTTTTAGAACTGAATTCTTATACATGGATAGAACTACTCTTCCTACAGAAGAAGAGCAATTTGAAGCCTACAAAGAAGTTGCAGAAAAAATGGAAGGCCGGCCTGTTACTATAAGAACCTTAGATATAGGCGGAGATAAAGAGCTTCCTTATCTTGATATGCCTAAAGAGATGAATCCTTTTTTGGGATATAGGGCTATAAGACTTTGCTTGGATAAGACAGACATATTTAAGACCCAATTACGAGCAATTTTAAGAGCAAGTGCTTATGGAAATATTCACATAATGTATCCTATGATATCTTCTATAGAAGATGTAAGAAAAGCAAATATCGTTTTAAATGAAGTAAAAGCTGAGCTTGATAAAGAAGGCATAAAGTATGACAAAAACATAAAGGTAGGTATAATGGTGGAAATACCTTCAGCTGCAGTGACTGCAGATATATTAGCTAAAGAAGTGGACTTCTTTAGCATAGGAACTAATGACCTGACGCAGTATACCCTTGCTGTTGACAGAATGAATGAACACGTAAAAGATTATTATCAGCCATTTAATCCAGCTATTTTAAGGCTTATAAAGTTTGTGATTGATGCGGCTCACAAAGAAGGAAAATTTGCAGCCATGTGCGGTGAAATGGCAGGTGACCCTTTAGCTACAGTTATATTGTTAGGACTTGGCTTAGACGAATTTTCTATGAGTGCAACTTCTATACCTACAGTTAAAAATATCATCAGAAATGTGGAATATGAAAGAGCAAAAGAAATAGCGGAAAAGGTGCTAAATATTGCTGAGGCAGAAAAGATACAAAAAATGATGGAGGACATAATTAAAGACATTGAGTAAATCTCTGGCTTTTGCCAGAGATTTTTTATTAAAAAAATATCAAAAAAATAAAGGAAAATTTCAAAATGTATAGAATAATAATATTAAAGATTATTTGCGATAAGATAGGGGGATATGTATGAAGGATTACAAAACTAATCAAATAAGAAATGTAGGATTAGTTTCTCACGGTGGAGCCGGTAAAACTACATTAACTGAGGCATTCCTTTTCAACACAAAAGTTATTGATAGAATGGGGCGCGTAGAAAATGGCACTACTGTATCTGACTATGACACGGAGGAAATTGCCAGGCAGATATCTATTTCCACATCAGTAATTCCAGTGGAATGGAGAGAGTATAAAATTAATATATTAGATATGCCAGGGTATTTTGATTTCTTTGGAGAAGTTGTAAGTGGCTTGCGAGTTGTAGACAGTGTTATAATACCTGTGTGTGCTGCTTCTGGTGTAGAAGTGGGAACTGAAAAAGTGTTTAGTTTGGCTCAAAAGAATAAGTTGCCTATTATATTTTTTATTAACAAAATGGATAGAGAAAATGCAGATTATTTTAAAACGTTAAATCAATTGAGGGAGAAATTTAGTAATAAGGTTATTCCTCTGACATTTCCTATTGGAAGCGAACAAAGTTTTAAAGGCTATGTAGACGTTCTTACTCAAAAAGCATACGTTTACGATGAAAAAGGGGTAAAGGAGACAGAAGTACCGGCAGATTTGATGGATAAAGTTTTATCGGCCAAAGAGGAATTGATTGAGAACATTGCTGAAAACGATGAAACTTTAATGGAAAAGTACTTTGGCGGAGAAGAATTTACACAAGAAGAAATGAAAGAAGGGATCAAAAACAGCATAAGAATTGGAGAGTTAATGCCTGTTTTATGCGGTTCAAGCCTTAAAAATATTGGAGCAGATAAATTATTAGATGCTATTGTGGAATTTTTGCCATCACCTCTGGATATAGAAAGAGAAAAAGTCAGAGAAAATGGTCCAGTAGCTGCATTTGTATTTAAAACTATAGCAGATCCTTATGTAGGAAGACTCTCTATTTTTAAGGTTGTATCAGGTGCTTTGACTTCTGATTCTATGCTGCTTAACTCAAATAAGCAGATGCAAGAGAAAATAAGCCAGCTTTACATTTTAAGAGGTAAAAAGCAGATGCCTGTATCTAAGTTAGTAGCAGGAGATATAGGAGCAGTTGCAAAGCTTCAATATACCATGACAGGAGATACTTTATGTGACCCTTCTAAACTTGTGACATTAGCACCTATCGATTTCCCACAGCCTACACTTTCACTTGCTATTGAACCTAAATCCAAAGGGGATGAGGAGAAAATTAGCAATGGGCTCCAAAGGTTGCAAGAGGAAGATCCGACTTTTAAAGTTGAAAAAAATTTAGAGACGGGTCAGATGATAGTTTACGGAATGGGAGAGCAGCATATAGAAGTAATTTCTAAAAAGTTGATGAACAAGTTTGGAGTAGAATGCACCTTGACAGACCCAATTGTACCCTATAGAGAGACGATAAAAGGCAAAGTCAAAGTAGAAGGAAAGCATAAAAAACAGACAGGTGGACATGGGCAATATGGTCATGTGTGGATTGAATTTGAGCCTAATCCCAACAGTGAATTTGAGTTTGAAGATAAAATCTTTGGTGGAGCTGTTCCCAAACAATATATTCCAGCAGTAGAAAAAGGCTTGAGAGAAAGTATGAAAGAAGGTGTGCTTGCTCGTTATCCTGTTGTAAACATTAAAGCTACTTTGGTAGATGGTTCCTACCATCCTGTTGATTCTTCTGAAATGGCTTTCAAAATTGCTGCATCTCTTGCTTTTAAAAAGGGAATGGAACAAGCAAATCCAGTTCTTTTAGAACCTATTATGAGAGTAGAAGTGGTGGTACCTGAAGAATACATGGGAGATATCATTGGGGATTTGAATAAGAGAAGAGGAAGAATTTTAGGCATGGAGTCAAAAGACAATTTAGAAGTAATCACAGCAGAAGTGCCTTTGGCTGAAATGAATAGATATGCGACAGATTTAAGGTCTTTGACACAAGCAAGAGGAGACTTCAAAATGACTTTTGCAAGATATGAAGAAGCTCCACCTAATGTGGCACAAAAGATAATAGAAGAAAGAAAGAAAATAAAAGAAAAGGAAAAATAAAGCCTGTCTTTGCAGGCTTTTAGACTGTATACAAACTTTCGGAAATAGGATATTTTGCATAAGGCACGACTTGTGACAAAGCGTTAACAAAACTTAGCGAGACCGAGGGCGGAGGCAGGGCCGAAGCCAAGGATGGCGGAGGCGGGCACCTGAGACAGGAGGTCGAATGTGCCCGGGACCCTGCCGGAACCCGAAGGTCAAGCTTAGTTTTGTCGCTTTGGAACATCGGAGTGACGATGCAAAATATCCTATTTTAAAAAATTTTTACTTTGTCAACAAGCTGAAAGCCTGCCTTTGCAGGCTTTATTTTTATTGCAGTTAATAACTTTTTTCTAAAGGTTATTTAAGGTATAATATAAGAAAATACGTGTAATAGAGGAGGACTTTATGAATATAAGAGAAGAAACTTTAAAACTCCATAAAAAAAATAAAGGCAAACTGGAAATTGTAAGCAAAGTAAAAATAAAAACTGATGAAGATTTAGCTTTAGCCTATACTCCTGGTGTTGCAGAGCCTTGTAAGGAGATACATAAAAATAGTGATTTAGTATATGACTATACTGCAAAGAGCCACATGGTTGCGGTTGTAACAGATGGTTCAGCTGTTTTGGGTTTAGGCAACATAGGGCCACAAGCAGCTCTTCCTGTTATGGAAGGAAAAGCAGTTTTATTTAAAGAATTTGGAGGCGTTGATGCAGTACCTATATGTCTTGCTACTCAAGATGTTGAAGAAATTATAAAAACTGTGGTGAATATTTCACCTGCTTTTGGAGGCATAAATCTTGAAGATATTTCTGCACCTCGCTGTTTTGAAATAGAAAAAAAGTTGGACGAAATTTTGGATATACCCGTTTTTCATGATGATCAGCATGGAACGGCAGTTGTAACTTTGGCTGCTTTAATAAATGCTTTAAAAATTGTAGAAAAGGAATTAAAAGAAGTTACTGCCGTTGTAAATGGAGCTGGAGCGGCAGGGATTGCTATTGCTAAATTTTTAATAAAAGCGGGTATAAAAGATGTAATAGTTTGCGATAGAAGTGGTATCATATATGAAGGAAGAGAAGATAAAGACTTCTCTAAAAAAGAGATTGCAAAAATATCAAATAAAGGAAGATTAAGAGGGGCTTTAAAAGATGCTTTAAAAGGAGCAGATGTGTTTATTGGAGTATCAGCACCTAATGTATTAAATAAAGAAATGATAAAAACAATGGCCAAAAAACCAATAGTTTTCGCATTAGCTAATCCAGTACCTGAAATATATCCTGATGAAGCAAAAGAGGCAGGAGCTTATGTGGTAGGTACTGGTAGATCTGATTTTCCAAACCAAATAAACAACGTGTTGGCTTTTCCAGGTATATTTAGAGGGGCATTAGAAGTTAGGGCTACTACAATTAATGAAGAGATGAAAATTAGTG
>NZ_JAFCAC010000029.1:7305-28390 GCF_018588165.1 Thermoanaerobacter sp. CM-CNRG TB177 | reverse complement strand
CTCCGGAGTATATAATTCCAAAGCCTTTTGATAAAAGAGTTCTTAAAAATGTAGCAATAGCAGTTGCAAAAGCAGCAATAGACACGGATGTAGCTAGAATAAATGTGGATTTAAAAGAGATTGAGAAGAGTTTAAGTGAATAAGAAAAGTAAATAAGAGGTGGAGGAAATGAATAAAAATCAAAAATTCTTCAAAGGAAAATTGTACAAATCTATAAGAGGGAATTTTTTTGAAGAAGATACTTACGAAAGTACAGAAAGAAAAAATTTAAAAGGAAAAAGCAATTTTTCATCTCTTATAAACCAACAAGAGCCTCAAGAGTTGGCAGATGAAGGGGAAGAAATCTATGAAAATGAATGAAAAATGGTGAAAATTTTAGAATATGAGAGATATTTTTATTATTTGATGAAAATATTAGAAAAAATCACTTGCTTTAGCGTGAAAAAGCTATTGACGAGAGGACAAAAAAATGTAAAAATATATTCGAAGGTCAAAGAAAGTCAAAGTAAAAGTAAGAGACGTGGTGATGGTGATGGCAAGGCTTAGTGATTTGATTGAAAATTTTATAAAAGAGCTAATGGAAGAGGCTGGTAAACACTATGTAGAAATTCAAAGAAATGAATTAGCAAATGTTTTTAATTGTGCGCCATCTCAAATAAACTATGTGTTAGAGACGCGTTTTACTATTGACAGAGGATACATCATAGAAAGTAAAAGAGGCGGCGGAGGTTATATAAAAATTTATAAAACTTCTATATCAAACAATTGGATAAATAAAATAATAGAAAACATAGGGGATAATATTTCTGAGAGTAAAGCTAGATACTACATTGATGCTCTTTTAGACCACAATATTATAACTTCAAGGGAAGCAGCTTTGATGAAAGCTGTAGTTAATGATAAAATTCTTCCTTTTTCTCAGGAAGATAAGAATATGTTGCGAGCATTACTACTTAAGGCAATGCTTATGGAAATTGCTCGCAACAAGTAAAGGAGGTAATTTTTATGATGTGTGATAAATGCAAAATAAGGCCTGCTACAGTTCATTACACTAAAATAGTAAACGGAGTAAAAACTGAAATGCATTTGTGTGACCAGTGCGCAGCAGAAGAGGGAATTTTAAATACAGAAGTTTTTTCAACTTTTACACCTTTTTCAGTTCAAAATTTATTGTCAGGGTTAATGGACTTTTTGCCTGGAGTAGATGACTTTACAAAAAAAACTTTGAAATGCAGTCACTGTGGTATGACTTACGAAGATTTCAAAAAAATTGGAAGATTAGGTTGTAGTTTCTGCTATGATGCTTTTGCTGAAGAATTAAATCCTCTTATGAGGAGAATACACGGCAGTACAGAACACAGAGGGAAAATTCCTAAAAAAGCTGGCGGTAAAATGAGAGTAAAAAGAGAAATTGAGGAGTTGAAATATCAATTGGAAAAAGCTATTAAAGAAGAAGCTTATGAAAAAGCAGCAGAATTAAGGGATAAAATCAGAGAATTGGAGAAAGAATTAGGAAAGTAGGTGACCGAAATGCTACAGTACGATAAAGATGTGGTATTGTCCAGTAGAATTAGACTTGCTCGGAATATAAAAGATATTCCTTTCCCTACTATTATGACAGAAGAGCAGGGACGAAAGGTTATAGATTTGGTTAGAAAGGCTATATTAGGTAGTAATACTATTTTATCTACTCAATTTGTAGAATATGATATGAAGAAATTGACTCCTATTGACAGGCAATCACTTGTAGAAAAGCACCTTATAAGCCCTGACCTTTCACAGAATACAAAGAGTGGTTATGCTCTTATAAAAGATGACAATACAGTAAGTATAATGGTCAATGAAGAGGATCATCTTAGAATACAATGTATATTAGAAGGATTAAGGCTTAATGAAAGCTGGGATACTGCCGATAAAATTGACGATTTGATTGAAGAAACTATCGACTATGCCTATGATGAAAAGATAGGTTATTTGACTTCTTGTCCTACTAACGTAGGAACAGGGATACGAGCCTCAGTCATGGTTCATCTTCCAGCTCTTACTATCACTGGGCAAATAAGCAATATTTTAAACTCTGTTTCTAAAATAGGTATGGCAGTGAGAGGGATATACGGTGAAGGTACTCAAGCTTTAGGAGATATTTATCAAATTTCTAATCAAGTCACTCTTGGCCAAAGCGAAAGAGAAATAATTGAAAATATTCAAGGAGTAGCAAGACAAATTATCTCTAGCGAAAGAAAAGCTAGAGAGGATTTATACAAAAAACAAAGAATTCAAATAGAAGATAGAGTAGGAAGGGCTTTTGGAATTTTATCTCATGCAAAAGTGATGTCTACAAAGGAATACATGACTTTAATGTCTGACGTGAGATTAGGAGCAATTTTAGGAATATTAGATGTGGATATAAATAAAATTGATGTTCTCACTACACATATACAACCAGCTAATTTACAAAAAATTTATGGCATTCAATTAGACCCCTATGAGAGAGATGTTAAAAGGGCAGAATATGTAGTAAGTCAAATAAACAAAAAAGATAATTTATAGGAGGTGTTTGTTATGGCGATGTTTGGAAGATTTACAGAAAGAGCTCAAAAAGCTCTTTATTTGGCTCAAGAGGAAGCGAGGTCTTTTTATCATAACTATGTAGGGACAGAACACATTTTATTAGGATTGTTAAAAGAAGATGAAGGAATTGCAGCAAGAGTTTTAAAAAAACTGGGAGTAACTTATGAAACTACAAGAGAGAAGGTATTGTCTTTGATTGGAATGGGAAATATTCCAGGAGACGTGGTAGGTTATACACCACGAGCTAAAAGGGTATTGGAATTGAGTCTTAGTGAGGCAAGGAGATTTAATACCAGCTATGTAGGGACAGAGCATATTTTGTTAGGACTTTTAAGAGAAGGCGAAGGAGTTGCTGTAAGAATTTTAATGGAACAAGGTATAGATTTCAATAGGGTGAGAGAGGAGATTGTAAAAATGCTTAATGAAGAGCCTGCAGGAGGACCTGCAAAGGCTGCAAAAGTTAAAAATACCAATACACCTACTTTAAATCAATTTGGAAGAGATTTAACTGAGCTTGCAAGAGACGGCAAACTTGACCCTGTAATAGGAAGAGAAAAAGAGATTGAAAGAGTTATACAAATCTTAAGCAGAAGGACAAAGAATAACCCTGTCCTAATAGGTGAACCGGGTGTCGGTAAAACTGCTATTGTAGAAGGTCTTGCGCAAAAGATTGTAGAAGGAGAAATTCCTGAAATTTTGAAAGATAAAAGAGTTGTAACTTTAGACATGGCTTCTATGGTAGCAGGTACAAAGTACAGAGGCGAATTTGAAGATAGGTTAAAAACAGTATTAAATGAGGTTATAAAGGCAGGAAATGTGATACTATTTATAGATGAGATGCACACTTTGATAGGAGCAGGTGCAGCAGAGGGTGCAATAGATGCATCAAATATTCTAAAACCGGCACTTGCAAGAGGTGAAATTCAAGTAGTTGGAGCTACTACTTTGGATGAGTACAGAAAATATGTAGAAAGAGACCCTGCATTAGAGAGACGATTCCAACCAATAATTGTAGATGAACCAACTGTGGAGGAGACTATTGAGATATTAAAGGGCTTGAGAGATAAGTATGAAGCCCATCATAGGGTTAAAATTACTGACGAAGCTTTAGAAGCAGCAGCTAGACTTTCTCACAGATATATTGCAGATAGATTTTTACCTGATAAAGCTATAGACTTAATAGATGAAGCAGCTTCTCGCGTAAGACTAAAGACAGTGACAGCTCCTCCAGAAATAAAAGAACTGGAAGATAAAATCAATGACCTTATAAAAGAGAAGGAAGAAGCGATAAGAACTCAAGAATACGAAAAAGCTGCAAAAATAAGAGATGAAGAACAAAAATTGAGAGAAGAATTAGAAAAATTAAAAGCTAAATGGCAACAAAATTCTCTTTCTAATGAAAAAAGTGTAGGACCTGAAGAAATCGCACAAGTCGTATCTCTGTGGACAGGAATACCTGTTAAAAAGTTAGCTGAAGAGGAATCAGAGAGATTGCTCCACTTAGAGGAGGTATTGCATGAAAGAGTTATAGGACAAGATGAAGCAGTAGAAGCAGTGGCAAGAGCTATAAGAAGGGCAAGAGTAGGCTTAAAAGATCCAAAAAGGCCAATAGGTTCATTTATCTTCTTGGGGCCTACTGGTGTTGGTAAAACAGAACTTACAAAGGCTTTGGCAGAAGCTCTTTTTGGTGACGAAAATGCTATGATTAGGCTTGATATGTCAGAATACATGGAAAGACACACCGTTTCTAAACTTATTGGTTCACCTCCAGGATATGTAGGATTTGAAGAAGGAGGACAATTAACAGAAAAAGTAAGAAGAAAACCCTATTCAGTAATCTTGCTGGATGAAATTGAAAAAGCGCATCCTGACGTGTTTAACATTCTCCTTCAAATATTAGAAGATGGACGACTCACAGATTCAAAAGGTAGAACTGTAGACTTTAAAAATACCGTTATAATCATGACATCAAACGTGGGAGCAGAACTTTTGAAAAAGCAATCTACTTTAGGATTTATGCCTCAAGAAAAAGAAGACAAAGCCTCTTATGACAAAATAAAAGAAACATTGATGGCAGAGTTGAGAAAGACCTTTAGACCTGAATTCTTAAATAGGGTGGATGAGATAATTGTATTTCATCAACTCTCAAAAGAAGATATTGAAAAGATTGCTGATATAATGATTAAAGAATTGAATGACAGACTAAAAGAGAACGACATTAAACTGGAGTTTACTCCTGAAGCCAAAGAGGAAATTATCAAACAGGGATATGACCCCAACTACGGTGCAAGGCCTTTAAGAAGAGTTATACAAAGAATTGTAGAGAATCAACTGTCTGAACTTATGTTGCAGGGGAAAGTAAAACCTGGAGATGAGCTTATAGTGACTGCAAAAGATGGAAAAATAGAGTTTGTGAAAAAAGATGCGGTTCAAAAGACTTAGCCTCGAGCTAAGTCTTTTTTTTACTTAAAGATAATATATATATTCAGTAGAAGTATTTGAAGAAGGTGTGAGCATATGGAAAAAGATAGGTTTTATACTGTAAGAGGTTACCAAATTCGTTTCCAGAAGAGAAAACAACTTACCCCAGCAATGGAAGACTATATAGAAATGATCTATAGAGAAAGTCTTAAAAGTCCCTATACCCGTGTAAATCTTCTTTCTGAGCTTTTAAATGTAAAAGCTCCTTCAACTACTAAAATGCTTCAGAAATTAAAAGAATTTGGGCTTGTGGAGTATCAAAAATATGGGGTGGTAGGTTTAACAGAAAAGGGCAAAGAAATGGGTAAGTTTTTATTGGATAGGCATTTTACTGTAGAGGAATTTTTAAAAAATTTAGGGGTTAAAGAGAGATTGTTAGAACAGACAGAATTAATTGAACACAATATATCTATTGAAACGTTAGAAAAAATGAGAAAATTTAATAGGTTTTTAAAAGAAAATCCAGAAATAAAAGAAAAGTATCAAAAAAGTAACCCATAAATGTGGGTTGTCAGCCTTTTGAAGAAGTATTAGTGGATTTTAGTAGCTTTAAAAAGGAATTTATAAGGTACAATGAGCAAAAGCTTGCAGATTATAAGCCTATTAGTGTATGCGAAATTTTAATTTATGTTGTACAAAAAAATATATTGACATTTGGTTAAGTAAAATATACAATAATATTAAAAGTAAGCGCAAGCGATTGCAACACTGTTGCAATTAAGCGCTTTTAAAAAATACATTTCAAGAAAGCGATTGCTGTAATATATTAGCAATTACTTGTAAGATAGAATTAATACTGGTGGTAGCTTTCTAATCACATTTATGGAGGTGCTATCATTCTATTATATAGATAGATATAAAGGGGGTGAAGAGCCAGATTCAAAAGAACAATGGAATGAATAAAATAGAATCAAATACTTTTGAGCTAAAAATTTTTTGACAACACAAGAAAACGTTTTACATTTTTGCTAAAAGATTTATTCAAGCCATTAACACAAAAAATTAAAAAAAGAGGTGTGGATATTCATGAAAAAGTATTTATGGCTGATTTTAATACTTGTAATATTTATGACTTTCACTGCTTGTGCGCCTGAAAGTCAGTCTAGTACACCACAACCAAGTGAGGTCAATAAAGATGGACAATTGTTACCAGAACCGGGTGCAAAATTGCTCGTCTGGGAAAGTGAAGGTCCGGAGGGAGAATTCATTCAGTATGCAGCGAAGAAATTTACTGAAAAATATGGTGTTGAAGTGGTGTATGAACCCGTTACTCATACGGATGCTCCCGGAAAACTAGCTACAGATGGCCCGGCAGGAATTGGTGCCGATGTATTTGCAGCACCTCATGATAAAACCGGAGAGCTGGTGGCTTCAGGTCTAATTCAAGAAAACGATCTTTTTGCAGACCGAATTCGAAATGAGTTCATGCAAGGAGCGGGGGATGCAGTTTCTTTCCAAGGAGTTGTGTACGGATATCCAACAGGAATTGAAACTTATGCCTTGTTTTACAATAAGGAATATGTAAAAGAGCCACCTAAAACTTATCAGGATATTGTCGAATTTGCAAAGGAATTTAATGACCTTGCATCAAATCGATTTGGGTTTATGTGGGATGTAGGAAATGCATATTACTCCCATAGTTTTGTAGCAGGATATGGTGGTTATGTCTTTGGAAAGGGAGGAACAGATAAGGATGACATTGGTTTAAACTCAAAAGAAGCAGTTGAAGGTGCCAAATTTTTAGTTTCTCTTAAGGAGATTCTACCTCTAAAGAGCGATGATACCAATTATCAAGTCATGGATGGCATGTTTAAAGAAGGTAAGGCCGCTATGATAATAAATGGACCATGGGCAGTAAGGGGCTATCAGGAGGCAGGTGTTGATTTTGGTATTGCACCACTTCCGTTGTTGCCAAACGGTGAACATCCTGCAAGTTTTTCTGGTGTTCGTACCATGTTTGTAAGTGCTTATACGAAATATCCTAATGCTGCAAAACTATTTGCTGATTTTATTACTTCAGAAGAAATGTTACTGAAACGTTATGAAATTACAAAGCAGATTCCTCCAATGAAGTCATTAATGAACGCAGATATCATTAAAAGCGATCCCTATGCGGCACCTTTCCTGGAGCAAGCACAGTTTGCTGTGCCGATGCCTTCCATCCCTCAAATGGGGGTTGTCTGGGAGCCGTATGCCAGGGCGTTTCAGGTGATGTGGAATGATGGTGTAGACCCGCAAAAAGCACTGGATGAAGCTGTTCAGACAATAAAAGATGCAATTGCCATACAGTAAATATTTATCTAGATATCTAGTCATTTGCATCTGCAAATGACTAGATTTTTCTAAAAAGATAGGAGGGAAAAGCATGAGAAGATCCAAAAAAGCAGCATTACTTTCTGCATTATTTATGGGACTTGGACAGCTATATAACCGAGAAATTGTCAAGGGCATTTTGATTGCCATTATTGGCATTATTATTGTCATTAATATTCCATATTTTCTTTACGCCTATTGGGGCCTGATAACACTAGGAGAACAGCCTTTACACTATGTGAACGGAATTGCCCAGGGAGATCATTCCATATTTTTATTGATACAGGGTATTATAGCGGTTTTAGTTACACTTGTTATTTTAATAATTTATATATTAAATATTGTTGATGCCTTAAAAACCGGGGAGGCGAGGGAACAAGGCGAAAAGCCTATGGGCATAGGTGATTTTATCAAACATATTTCTCATAAATATTTTCCTTATTTTTCTTTAAGTCCTTTATTTATTTTAATATTGTTTTTTACCGTACTGCCGATTTTATTTACCATTTCCATCGCTTTTACCAATTATTCTGCTCCTAATCATTTACCTCCCAGAAACCTAGTAGACTGGGTAGGTTTTACAAATTTTAAGAATTTGGTAAATTTAAAAATATGGAAAAATACTTTTATTGGGGTAGGCATTTGGACCGTTATATGGGCGGTATTGGCAGCCTTGACCAGTTATTTTGGAGGGTTATTACTGGCTTTATTGATTAACTCCTCGGAAGTTCGCTTAAAGAAGTTTTGGCGAACCATTTATATATTACCCTATGCAATACCGGGGTTCATTTCTATCCTGATTATGCGATTAATGTTTACGGGATTAGGGCCAGTCAACAGTTTTCTGGTAAAGCTGGGATTTGAACGAATACCGTGGTTGACCAATTCTACAATGGCAAAGCTGGTGGCGATTCTGGTGAATATATGGCTGGGAGCTCCTTACTTCATGGCGTTAATGTCAGGGACATTGACCAATATTCCTAGCGATTTGTATGAAGCAGCAGAGATTGACGGAGCTACTTCAAGCCAAAAATTTTGGAAAATTACTCTGCCATTGGTGTTACATGCCACAACACCGTTATTGATTTTAAGTTTTACCCATAACTTCAATAACTTTACGCTGATTTACCTTTTAACCAATGGAGGCCCTGCAAATCCTGCATATCGCTATGCAGGACATACAGATATTTTAATTTCCTGGATTTACAAGCTAACCATAGAGCAAAATCAATATCATATGGCTTCTGTTATATCCATTATTATGTTCATTGTTATCGCCACTATATCTACTTTAACCTTTAGCAAGACAAAGTCTTTCAGGGAGGAGGACATGATACAATGACAGTAAAATTTAATGAAAATCAACTGACAACAGGAATGAAGTCGCCAAAAAAAAGGATTACTCTTGTTGATATGATCCGTAAAGCATGCATTTATAGTCTTCTTGTTGTCATTAGTCTTATTGTTATTATCCCTATACTATGGATCATTGGTTCCTCCTTAAGTCCAGGCGACAGTTTGTTTAGTTCTACCTTGATACCCAAAAATCCCAGCTTGATTCATTACCGTAATTTGCTTACTAACTCGGATTTTCCCCTGTGGTATAAAAATACGTTGAAAATTGCAACAATTAACATGGTTGTATCAGTTTTTTTATCCACCAGTTCTGCGTATGTATTTTCGCGATACCGGTTTAGGGGAAGAAAGCCAACATTGATGGTAATGCTGGTGCTTCAAATGTTTCCGAGTTTTCTGGCTATGACAGCCATTTACGTATTGCTACTGCAGTTAGGATTATTAGATACTCATCTTGGATTAATTCTTGTTTATGCTACTGGTCAAATACCTTATAACACATGGGTGGCAAAAGGGTATTTTGACGGGATTTCACGCAGTATGGACGAAGCTGCAAAAATTGACGGAGCATCCAATTTTACAATATTTTATAAAATTATTTTACCTTTGGCAAAACCCATTATTACCTTCATAGCCTTAACCAACTTTACCGGACCATGGATGGACTTTGTGCTACCGAAATTAATTCTTCGCAGTGCTGACAAAAAAACCCTGGCAATGGGATTATATGACATGGCCGTCAATCAACACAATACAAAATTTACTGTTTTTGCAGCCGGAGCTGTGTTGGTAGCTATTCCCATTACATTGCTATTTATCTATCTCCAAAAACATATTGTGGAGGGACTAACAAAAGGAGCAGTAAAAATCTAATACTTTAAAACAGATTGAAAACAATTATAAAAAAGGTGAGTAGTAGCCTATAGCGTACAGGTTTAAATTTGGCTAAAAAATGAGACTTTAAAGGCTTAATTGACTAATCACAAAATATTGAAATAGGGGGATGACCTGTGGCTGCTTTAATTAAGAAAAAAAATTTAAGTGTTTTAGTGGTCGTGATAATACTGCTGGTTTTCTTTTTCAGTTTTCAGCCGGTTACTGCCGAAGCCACGAGTACTGGAGGATTAGGCCCTGTAACGCCAAAGGATACTATTTATCAAATTATTACAGATCGGTTTTATGATGGTGATCCATCAAACAATATTCCTCCAGGTTTCGATCCTACACTTTTTGACGGAACAGGAACTGACTTGAAGCTGTATCAAGGAGGTGATTGGAAGGGAATTATTGAGAAAATTCCTTATTTAAAAGAAATGGGCATTACAGCAGTTTGGATTTCTGCTCCTTATGCCAATCGTGATACGGTAATTGAAGATTATCATCCGGACGGCAGCGTCGACAGGTGGACCAGTTTTCACGGATATCATGCTAGAAACTATTTTGCTACTAATAAGCATTTCGGAGAAATGCAGGATTTTATTGCATTGAGGGATGCTCTCCACAGCAACGGAATAAAACTGGTTATTGACTTTGTATCAAATCATAGTAGCAGATGGCAAAATCCTACATTAAACTATCAGCCGGAAGATGGAAGATTGTACGAACCTGACAAAGATGAAAATGGAAATTATGTATTTGACAGTAATGGAAATCCGGCAGATTATAACGGAGACGGAATAGTTGAAAATTTATTGGCTGATCCACACAATGATATTGATGGTTTTTTCCACGGATTAGGGGATCGAGGAGATGATACTACTAGATTTGGGTATCGTTACAAGGATTTGGGTTCTCTAGCAGATTATTCTCAGGAGAATCCCGGGGTGGTGGAACATCTAGGAAAAGCTGCAATATTTTGGAAATCAAAAGGTATAGATGGTGTACGTCATGATGCAACTCTTCATATGAATCCAGCTTTTGTTCAAGGGTTTAAAGATGCGATTGATTCTGCACCAGGGGGACCTCTTACTCATTTTGGAGAATTTTTTATCGGACGTCCAGATCCTAAATATGAAGAATATCGTACCTTTCCTGATCGAACTGGGGTTAATAATTTAGATTTTGAATACTATCGTGCAGCGACCAATACTTTTGGTTATTTTTCTGAAACCATGAGAGACTTTGGTGAAATGATGATAAAAACCAGCAATGATTATATTTATGAAAATCAAGCGGTTACCTTTATCGATAATCATGATGTAACCAGGTTTAGATATATACAGCCAAATGACAAACCTTATCATGCAGCGTTGGCAGTCTTAATGACATCCCGTGGGATACCTAATATATATTATGGTACCGAACAATACTTATATCCTGCAGATGACAGTGATATTGCCGGAAGAATGTTCATGCAGACATCAACTTCCTTTGATCAAACCACAACAGCTTATAAGCTGATACGCAAACTTTCTGATTTGAGAAGAAGCAATGAAGCTGTTTCTTACGGTACAACAGAAATACTTTACAGTACAGATGATGTATTAGTTTTCAAGCGGCAATTTTACGACAAACAAGTAATTGTTGCCGTAAATCGACAACCCGATAGAAGTTTTGATGTACCGGATTTAAATACCACACTGCCTGTAGGAACCTATCATGACGTACTCGAGGGATTACTATACGGAAAATCCATGTCGGTAGTGGAGGAAAATGGTCAGCTTAAAATTAAAGGCTTTACCCTGTCGGGAGGAGAAGTAAACGTTTGGTCGTATAATCCTTCCCTGGGGACAGAAATTCCAAGGATAGGCGATGTCATTTCTACAATGGGTCGTCCAGGTAATCTAATTTATATCTATGGAACTGGTCTTGGAGGCAATGTTACGGTGAAATTTGATACAACATTGGCTCAAGTAGTATCCAATAGTAATGAAATGATTATTGCGGTTGTTCCCAATACACCGGGAATTAAGAACATTACGGTGGAAAAAGGAAACTATACCAGTAATCCTTTCCGCTATCATGTGTTATCTGGTGATCTGGTTCAGGTGATATTTAAAGTAAATGCAACAACAGAATGGGGCCAAAATATTCATATTGTTGGAAATTTGCCGGAACTTGGGAATTGGGATCCTACTCTGTCGACAGAAGCGATGATGTGCCCCAATTACCCCGAATGGTTTTTGCCGGTGAGTGTTCCAATGGGGACAACATTTGAGTTTAAATTTATTAAAAAAGACAGTAACGGGAATGTTATATGGGAAAGTGGTGAAAATCGTATCTTTACTTCTCCTAATATATCCACCGGAACCGTTGATACACCACTATACAATTGGAGGGATTGAAAAAAGAGGAATTGAGTTTTAGCACTATTCCTCGGACTTGTAGGTAAAGTCTAAGAAATCCTGAATAATAAAAGGGATTTCTTGATTCAATTATTACCCCAAGACAACTTAGTAAGAAAAATAAAAAAGCAGTTGATTTTGATTTCACTATAAGAAGCAATAAAGCACAAATTCATAAATGTTGCTTGTTTTTACATGCATGGCAACCCGTTAATGCGGGTTGTTTTTTATGTAACAGGACAAAAATGAAACACATATTTTAAATAAGGTAAATAAATTTAGTTTTGTCTAAAATGGAGGGAGTTAATTTGGAAAATCATGAGACTATCATAGCGACTGAAAAACTTTTTTCTCTCTCTCATATTTTTAAAAAGGTTTTAAAATATTTCGGACCGGCTTTTGTGATAAGTGTTGCCTATATTGATCCAGGAAATTTTGCTACAAATATAAGTGGAGGTTCTACATTTAATTATCATTTAATATGGGTAATACTTTGGAGCAATATTATGGCCATTTTTTTGCAAGTCATGGCTGCGAAATTAGGAATCGCAACGGGACGTAATCTGCCAGAAATGTGTAGTTTGGTTTTTAAACGAAAAGTCAATTGGGTCTTGTGGATAGCAGCAGAATTAGCGGCTATGGCTACAGATTTGGCGGAATTTTTAGGCGGTACTTTGGGATTATATTTGCTTTTTCGTATACCTCTTATGTATGCAGGACTTTTGACAGGATTTATAACTTTTATTATTGTATACTTAGAAAAATATGGGCAAAAATTAGTTGAAATGGTTATTTTTTTGTTAATATCAATTATTAGCTTTTCTTACGCTTTTGAACTTTTTTTAGCAAAACCAGATTGGGGAAAAGTATTGTATCATACTGTGATTCCTTCTATTCCAAATAGAGAAGCTTTGTTAATAGCGGTCGGAATATTAGGAGCTACAGTAATGCCCCATGTGATTTATTTGCATTCCCAGTTAGTTCAATATAGAAATAAGGGGAATACATTAGAAGAAAAAAAAGAACACTTAAGAATGGAAAAAATAGATATTTTTGTGGCAATGAATATAGCATTTATAATAAATGCGGCTATGCTAATAGTTTCGGCGGCTGTTTTTTATAAAAATGGAATAGTGGTAGAGTCTATTGAAGAAGCTCATATGTCATTAAAACCATTGTTAGGTCCCTTATCCAGCTGGGCTTTTGGAATAGCGCTTTTGGCCTCTGGTTTATCTTCTTCTGCAGTAGGTACAATGGCAGGGCAGACTATAATGAAGGGCTTTGTAGATTTGGATATTCCATTAAATTTACGAAGACTTATAACCATGATGCCAGCCTTAATAATAATTTTATTGGGAATTGATCCTTTTAAAACCCTTATTATAAGCCAAGTGATTTTGAGCTTTGAACTTCCTATGGCTATAATCCCAATGCTTTTGATTACTTCTCAAAAAAAGTTTATGGGTGAATTTATAAATACACCTATTGAAAAAATTATTGGTATAATTGTGGCTTCCGTTATAATCTTTTTAAATGGGCTGCTTCTGTATTTCACTTTTATGGGAGGTGCATAAAAGTGTGATATAATTAAAAGAGAATTCTGCGAAAGATAGAAAGATGGTGGAGATATGGCCAAATCAAATACAAAATTTGTATGTAGAGAGTGTGGTTTTGAAAGTAGTAAATGGATGGGAAGATGTCCTAATTGTGAAAGCTGGAATTCTTTTGAGGAAGAAGTTATAGAGAATCTAAAAAATTTTAAAATAACTAAAAATACATCTCAAATATATCTTCTTCAAGATGTAACTTTTTCAGAAGAGGAAAGGATAAGGACAGGGATTGAAGAGTTTGACAGGGTTTTAGGTGGCGGAATTGTAAAGGGGTCTCTTGTTTTGATAGGTGGTGACCCAGGAATTGGGAAGTCTACTTTGTTATTTCAGGTAGCAGGGAATATTTCTGATGAAAAAGTAGTTCTTTACGTGTCAGGAGAGGAATCAATTCAGCAGATTAAATTGAGAGCAGATAGAATTTTGAAAGAAAAACAGCGAATATATCTTTTGTGTGAGACAAATATAGAGGAGATAGAGAGAAAAATTAATGACATAAATCCAAATTTTGTTATTATTGATTCTATACAGACGATGTACACTGAGGAAAGTCAGACAATACCGGGTAGTATTTCTCAGATAAGGCAAGTGACTCAAAAGTTGATGGAGATTTCAAAGCAAAAAGACATAAGTATTTTTTTGATAGGACATGTTACAAAAGAAGGAGCAATAGCGGGACCTAAAGTTTTGGAACATATGGTAGACACGGTTCTATATTTTGAAGGAGATAGAACCCAGTCTTTTAGGGTATTGCGGGCTGTCAAAAACCGCTTTGGCGCAACTCACGAAATTGGAGTTTTTGATATGGAGGAGGATGGGCTCCGCGAAATACGAAATCCTTCTGAATTTATTCTTTCAAACAGGCCTAAAAATGTTCCGGGGACTGCGGTTGTGTCTTCCATTCAAGGGACGAGGCCAATTTTAATGGAAGTGCAGTCTTTGATATGTAAGACTAGTTTTGGAGTACCGAGAAGAATGGCTACTGGATTTGACTACAATCGCTTTATATTGCTTTTAGCAGTTATGGAAAAAAGACTTGGTATAAATCTTTCGCAATTTGATGCATATGTAAATGTGGCGGGAGGAATGAAAATTCAAGAACCAGCTGCTGACCTGGGGATAATTGTGTCTTCTCTTTCTGGATATTTTAATATACCTATTCCTGAAGATGTTTGTTTTATAGGAGAGGTGGGATTGACAGGAGAGGTTAGAGGAGTTAGTAATATAGATAAACGAATAAGTGAAGCACAAAAGATGGGATTTTCTCAAGTTTTTATCCCTGACATGAAGACAAAAGAGATAAAAAAGTTTGAGAATACAAAGATTACTAAAATAAGGGATATAAAGGAGATTGTGGATTTTTTAAAAAAAATAGAACAAAAAGCATCTCCATAGAAGAGATGCTTCAGACTGTAGACAAACTTTTGGAAAGGATTTTGTCGCTTTGGAACACTGGAGCTACGATGCAAAATATCTCCTTTAAAAAATTTTTGACTTTGTCAACAAATTAAAGCGTCTCCATAGAAGGGACGCTTATCATTTACAGCATATTAAATATACCCAAAGTATTTAATTCCTTATGTTTTTTAAGAAGTATATCGTAAAAATTAAGTCCCAAAACATTACACAGAGCGATTATGTAAAATACATTGTTGCCTATTTCTGCTTCTATTACCTCTTTACAGTTTTCACAAAGCTGACCTTCCAGATGGGTTTTAAAATATTTATGGGCTTCTTCTAAAGTTGCGTCAGGGGGAGTCTCTTGTTTGGTGGCATTTATCCTTATGCAACCGCACTCAGTTACTGATTTAGCAACAGCTCTATTTATACGGGCACTGCTTTCTTGTATTTTTGTAAGTATGTCCATTATACTTCTATGGCGTAAGAGATATTCGTCTACTGTATTTTGAAGGTCGTCTACAATAATATCTTTCATTTTTTGTCCACTCCCGTTCTATGAGTTTTTAAGGCTCTCCTTGCTTTTATTATAGACTTAAACTATTTCCATGTCAATATTTAGAATGGCATTTAAATACATTATATAGCATTAATGTAATTTTAATCTTTTGTTAAATTGACAATCCTTCTACATAAGTAGTATACTGTAATTGGCAGCCACATTATACGTGTAAAAATTGTGAAATATTTTTATTCCTTTCCCCAATTTTGCTTATAATAATGTGAAAAATAGCCAATAATAGAGATGGGAGGTGATAATATGTTGTATAAAATTATAAGAGGTGGAATTGGATTACTGGGAATGGCAGCGGGCTTTGAACTGACAAAGCTTTTGTTAAATCTTGTAAAAGATCAGAACTTTGTGCTTATACAATTAAATTATTTTTCAACGGTAATAGCTTATATTATAGGTACTTTAATGGGTGGAATTATATTTTATGTCATTTCTCCTAAATTTATAAAGTGGGGGAAAGACTTTGAACAGTGGCTGGAAGTGAAATTGCAGAATATGCCGATTGATGAAATTTTAATAGGGGCATTCGGGCTAATAGTAGGGCTTATTGTGGCTAATTTGCTGAGCGCGCCTCTTTATCCTATCTTAGTTGTAGGAAAAGTAGTGCCAATTCTTTTGAATTTGCTTTTGGGGTATTTGGGCATTAGAATTTCTTTAAAGAAAAAAGATGATATTTTAAATGTGTTTTCCTTTATGAAAAGGTTGGGACCGCAAAAGACTGTTAAAAACGAATACAATGGAATACCAAAAATTTTGGACACCAGTGTAATTATAGATGGTAGGATATTTGACATATGTAAGACAGGCTTTATTGAAGGACCTTTGATAATTCCGGCTTTTGTATTGGAGGAATTAAGACATATTGCAGATTCTTCAGATTCGTTAAAGAGAAATAGGGGTAGACGAGGACTAGATGTTTTAAATAAGATACAAAATGAGTTAAATATTAAAGTGGAAATTGTAGATAAGGAAATTGATGCGGCAGAAGTAGATACAAAACTTTTGAAACTTGCCCAAATGTTAAAGGGAAAAATAATAACTAATGATTATAATTTAAACAAAGTAGCAGAATTTCACAGGGTCCCTGTTTTAAACATAAATGAGCTTTCCAATGCGGTAAAGCCAATTGTTCTTCCGGGAGAAGAAATGGTGGTGCAAGTTATTAAAGATGGGAAAGAGGCCGGACAAGGAGTTGCTTATTTGGACGATGGCACGATGATTGTAGTAGATGGTGGCAAAAAATTCATAGGTAATACCATAGAAGTGCTTGTTACTAGTGTTTTGCAAACTGCTGCAGGAAGGATGATATTTGCAAAGCCTAAACAGGCAGAACAAGAAAAGGCTATATGAAAAACGCAGGGAAACCTGTGTTTTTTTATGTGAAAATGATATAATTGGAGTGTCCATTATTTTACTTGTGAGGTAGAGAAAATGAATGTAAGTGCGGTAATAGTAGCGGCAGGCAAGGGCATTAGGATGGGTCACACAGTAAATAAAGTGTACCTTCCTATAGCCGGAAAACCAGTTTTGTATTATTCTCTCAAAACCTTTGATGAAATTGATTGGATCAAAGAAATTGTTGCTGTTGTATCAAAGGAAGAAATAGAATACTGCAAAGAAAATGTAATAAAAAGGTATTTTTTCAAAAAACCAGTTAAATTAGTTGAAGGAGGTAGTGAGAGGCAATATTCTGTTTATAATGGAATTATAAACACAGAGAGAAATTGCGAAATTATAACAATTCATGATGGAGCAAGGCCTTTAATTGAGAAAGAAGTAGTTATAAAAGCTTTAAAAGAAGCTTATTTGTATAAAGCAGTTGCATTGGGAGTACCTGTGAAAGATACTATAAAAGTGGTTGATGAAAAAAATTTTATTTTAAATACTCCTGATAGAAAATATTTATGGGCAATTCAAACTCCTCAGGTATTTGAAAGGAATTTGATTATTAAAGCTCATCAAAAGGCACTTGAAGATGGTTTTTTAGGGACAGATGACACAGTGTTAGTGGAGAGATTGGGTTATAAAGTGAAAGTAGTTGAAGGAGATTATAGAAATATAAAAATAACTACGCCAGAGGATTTGATTGTGGCAGAAGCCTTCTTGAAAAATAACGTTTTATAAAAATCCTCATATAATTTAATAGAGAATTTTCTATTAAGTTATATGAGGGTGATTGTATGGATACCCCTGTAGTTTTTGTGCACGGGATATTTGGCTCTATTTTTACTCCAACTCCTTTGGGGAAAATATGGAGTTTTGGCCCTGCGTCACATGCTTATAGCCCTTTTATAGAAAATTTGGGCAAGTTAGGCCTAGTAGAAGGGAAAAATCTATTTATATGTTATTATGAATGGTGGAAAAGAGTGCCGGATTCTGTTGATACCCTTAAACTGACTATTGAAGAGGCGAAAGCTAAGACTGGCAGCCCTAAAGTAGATTTGATATGCCATAGCATGGGAGGACTTTTGGCAAGAAGTTATATTCAAAGCGATAAGTATCAATTTGATGTGGGTAGATTGATATTTTTAGCTACTCCCCATTTTGGAGCGACAAATGCTTATTATGGTTGGGAAGGGGGGACTGTGCCTCCAGAGGATGATGATTTTATAAATTTACTCTTTAAAGGGTTCTTGTGGATATTTTCAAAAATTAAAGGAGAGAGTGACGCTATCACTGTTATTAGAAAATATATCCCTTCTGTAAAAGACTTAATGCCTTCTCGCGAATATGGAAATTATATTTTTATGTATCCTACTCGATATGATAAAATTTTGTTTAAAAATGTTGAGTATATGAAAGTTATAAATGAGTTTTTGAATAGTCTAAATGAACAGGTAGGAGTTTTATACGACAGAGTCAAGAAAATCTATGTTTTTTCAGGAGATGGAATATATACTAATAAGTTTATTCAGGTAGAAAAACCGGTAAGTGACATAGTATGGCCAGACGGCAAACCAGTAGGGGTGATAAGGGATGACAAAGGAGATGGTACAGTCCTTAAAAAGAGCGCGTTGGGAGTAGAAGGAGAAAAATTTATTGTTAAAACAGGCCATATTGGAATTTTAAATAAATCTATTCCTTATTTGCAACAAATATTAGAGGTGAAAGAAAAACCCAAAGTTTCTATTTTAGAAAAAGTTGTATCATATTTGAGTATCATAACTGACAAGAAAATAGTAGTGTTAGATAGGAGTGAAAATACTACAAGCTATGATATCTTTGGCAAATTTGTGTGGCATCTGAATTTAAAACCTGAGGGGGAATATCGCATTTCTGCAAGAGAGCCTTTTGTTTCGGAGGTATATATTGAGACTAACAAAGGTAATTTTGTAAAAAAGATTAAACCATCTCGCTTTTCAAGAGATATAAGTATAAGTTTAGAAGTTGATAAAGAAGGGAATTTTAGAGTAAAGGATGGTTAAAATGAGAGTGGGGTTAGGATATGACGTCCACAAGTTTAAAAAAGGAAGAAAGTTAATACTGGGGGGAGTAGAAATTCCCCATGATAAAGGTTTGGCAGGCCATTCTGATGCAGATGTTTTGATACACGCCTTAATTGATGCTATTTTAGGAGCAGCTGCTTTAGGAGATATAGGGGAGCACTTTCCTGATACGGAAATAGCCTATAAAGATATTGATAGTAGCCTTTTATTAAAAAAAGTGTTGGCAATGATAGAGAATAAATTTAGAATAAATAATGTTGATTGTATTATTGTAACGCAAAAGCCTAAGTTATCTCCTTATAAAGAGCAAATAACAATAAAATTATCAGAATTATTAAAAATTGAAAAAAAAAGAATAAATGTAAAAGCAAAAACAGAGGAAGGATTAGGTTTTACAGGTAGACAAGAGGGAATAAAAGCCTATGTTATTGTTAGTTTAGAAGAATTAGATGTTGACATAAAAAAGTAGGTAAAATAAAATTTACTTAAAATTATGCACTTAGGAGGATGGAAATGAGGTTATCGCAATTATTAGTTCCGACTTTAAGAGAAATTCCTGCTGAAGCTGAAATTCCCAGTCATATTTTAATGTTAAAAGCTGCATTGATGAGGAAATTGGCTTCGGGGGTATATATTTACTTGCCATTAGGACAAAGGGTACTTAGAAAAGTGGAGCAAATTATAAGAGAAGAAATGGACAGAGCTGGCAGCCAAGAGGTACTAATGTCTGCTCTTATTCCAGCAGAACTTTTGAAAGAAAGTGGAAGATGGGATGTATTTGGCCCTGAGATGTTTAAGCTAAAAGATAGAAATGAAAGGGACTTTTGCTTAGGACCTACACATGAAGAAGTTTTTACAGACCTTATTAGAAATGAAGTGAAGTCTTATAGGCAGCTTCCTCTTATTTTATATCAAATTCAAACTAAGTTTAGAGATGAAAGGCGCCCGAGATTTGGTGTCATGAGAAGTAGAGAATTTATAATGAAGGACGCTTACAGCTTTGATGTGGATTGGGAAGGTTTGGATAAATCCTTTGAAAAAATGTATGAGGCTTATTGCCGAATATTTGATAGATGTGGGCTTAAATATTTGGTGGTAGAAGCAGATTCAGGCGCTATGGGAGGAAAAGACTCAAAAGAGTTTATGGTAATATCTAGTGTAGGGGAAGCAGTGATAGCTTATTGTGACAATTGTGGCTATGCTGCAAATGAGGAAAAGGCAGAATGCCTTATCAATCAAGAAATAGTTGAAGAGATGTTGCCAAAAGAAAAAGTATATACACCAAATGTTAGAACAATTGAAGAGTTGGTTGGATTTTTAGGGATTACTTCTGACAAGTTTGTAAAAACTCTTATATACAAAGCAAAAGACAAAGTTGTAGCAGCATTAGTTAGAGGGGATAGGGACTTAAATGTGACAAAGCTTTTAAATATTTTGGAAATAAGAGAAGAGGAATTAGAATTGGCAGATGCATCAATAGTGGAAAAGGTTACAGGCGCAGAAGTTGGATTTGCAGGACCTATAGGATTAAAAGGTGAAGTAATGATAATAGTAGATAATGAGATTCCGCAAATGAGGAATTTTATAGTAGGGGCAAACGAGACAGATTATCATATTAAAAATGTAAACTATGGTAGAGACTTTAAAGCCGATGTTGTGGCGGATATCAAAAATGTTATTGAAGGAGATAAATGCCCCAGATGTGGCTCACCTCTTAAGATTGACAGAGGGATAGAGGTTGGGCATATTTTTAAATTAGGAACGAAGTACAGTGATGCTTTAGGAGCTAAATATGTAGATGAAGAAGGCAATGAAAAGCCAATAGTAATGGGCTGCTATGGTATAGGAATTAATAGAACAGTGGCTGCTATTATAGAACAAAATCATGATGATAAAGGCATTATATGGCCTATGAGTGTTGCGCCCTATCATGTGATTATAGTACCTGTCAATGTTTCTAATGAAGCTCAAAATGGAGTAGCCGAAGATATATATGCTGCTTTGCAAAAAGAGGGAATAGAGGTTTTGATAGATGATAGAGATTTGAGAGCTGGT
>NZ_JAFCAC010000029.1:0-7295 GCF_018588165.1 Thermoanaerobacter sp. CM-CNRG TB177 | reverse complement strand
TAATGATGCCGATTTGTTAGGAATACCTATAAGGATTACTGTAGGGAAAAAAGTAAGTGATGGAATAGTGGAAATAAAATTGAGGGAAAATGAAGAAGCAGAAGAGGTAAAAATTTCTGATGTTGTAGAAAAGGTGAAAAATATTATAAAAGAGAAGATGTGAGGGGTTCCTTAAAGGAATCCCTTGTTTTGTATAAAGGAAGTTTTTATGTGAAAAAATATTTGTCAAAAGGTTAAAAAGGAGGGACTCTTGTGAATATTTATATAATGGGTATTAGTGTGGAGAAAAGGAGTGAATTTGGCCCAAAAGTTCAAGAAGTGTTGACAAAACATGGTGACCAAATAATTGCAAGGTTTGGAATACATGATTCACAAAATGGCAGTGGTCTTATTACTTTGAATGTAAGAGGCAAAGAAAAATTTATGGAGGAATTAGCAGAGGAATTAGGTGCTATTCCTACAGTTACAGTCAAATACATGAATTTAAAATAAAGTTTTTAGAGCTGACGTTTGCACTGCTTGCTCCGGTGACCTCACAGCTAAACTAACGCTCGACTTCAGATTCTGGCGGAATTCCGGGCACAATCGTCTCCCATGCCTCAGGTGCCCGCCTCCAGTATCCTTGCCTCCGGACCCGCCTTCATCTTTTGCTCTTGCTAAGCTTAGCAACTGTTCAGTCAAGTCGAGCGCTTAGCGCAAAACGTCGCCTAATCTACAGAATTTTACACACAATTGTCACTTCATCTATTTAAAAAGCGCAAAATTTGTTATAATTAAATCTAGTACAGTAACATTAACAAAAAAGGATGGAGTGACACACATGAGTAATTTGAGGGTTAGATTTGCGCCAAGCCCTACAGGAGCTATTCATATAGGGAATATAAGAACTGCTTTGTTTAATTATCTTTTTTCAAGAAGTGAAGGAGCTACTTTTGTTTTAAGGATTGAAGACACGGATCTAGAAAGGTCTTCAAAAGATTTTGAAGAATTAATTTTTAAAGAATTAGAGTGGTTAGGTATAGAATGGGACGAAGGGCCAGACAAACCAGGTCCTTATGGCCCTTATAGGCAAAGTGAAAGACTTGCAATTTATCATAAATTTGCCCAGAAACTTATTGAAGAAAAAAAAGCATATAGATGCTATTGCACTCCTGAGGAATTAGAAGAAGATAGGAAAAAGGCTGTGGAAAGAGGAGATATACCTCGTTATTCTGGAAGGTGTAGGTATCTTACAAAGGAGCAAGAAGAGGCTTTTATAAAAGAAGGGAGAAAACCTGTAATAAGGTTTATTGTTCCTGACGATGAAGTCATAGAGTTTGAAGACATGATAAAAGGGAAAATTACAATAAAAAGTGATACTTTAGGTGGGGACATGGTAATTGTCAAATCAGACGGAATGCCTACTTACAATTTTGCAGTTGTAATTGATGATGCTCTTATGAAGATTACACATGTAATAAGAGGAGAAGACCACATATACAATACTCCTAAACAGATACTCATCTATAAAGCTTTAGGATTTGAGATTCCCACATTTGCCCATGCACCTTTAATATTGGGACCAGATAGGACTAAACTTTCTAAAAGGCATGGGAATACTTATATAGGCCAGTATAGAGAATTGGGATATTTGCCAGAGGCTATGTTTAACTTTTTATCTCTTTTAAGTTGGTCACCGGAGGATAATGTAGAAATCATGTCAAAAGAAGAAATAATAAAGAAATTTAATTTTAGAAGGATTCACAGTGCTAATCCTGTTTTTGACATTGAAAAGCTTAATTGGATGAACCAACAGTATATACAAAAAAGCTCTGTTGAAAGAATTGTAGATTTGGCTATTCCACATTTAAGAAGGGCAGGATACATTGACGAAATAAATGATATGATGTATAATTGGCTAAAGGATGTAATATCTCTTTACAAAGACGGGCTTCAATATGTGGCTCAAATTATTGAAAAAGCTAAGATGTTTTTTGTAGAAGAGGTTGACTATTCTGAGGAAACAATGAAAATATTAGAAGAGAACCCAAACAGTAAAATTGTGTTAGAGGGAATCAAAAGAGCCATAGAAGAATCAGAACAGTTAACAGAAGAATACGTAAAAGATTTGCTTAAGAAATTGCAGAAACAAACAAATGTAAAAGGAAAAGAGTTTTTCATGCCAATCAGAGTAGCAATAACAGGAGAAGACCATGGACCTGAATTGGTGAAGATTATTCCACTTGTAGGGAAAGATAAAGTGATAAATAGGCTTAAAAGAGCGATAAATTTAATAAAGGAAAAAAGCGATGAGAAGAAGAGTATTATAACATAAGCCTTCAGAGAAGAGCTACCATAGGCTGCGAGTAGCTCGAGGATATGTTATAAGAAGTGCATCTTTGAGCTGTATCCCTGAAATTTCAGTAGGGGGTTACCGGCATGTGCCGTTATCTAAAAGGAGTGGAGTCTAAAGCTCAAGCAGAGTGGAACCACGGGAGTCCCCCCTCGTCTCTGAGATGAGGGGGGTAAATTTTTAAGGAGGTGTTTAGTATTGTTTAAGACTTTAAAAGAAGACATACAAGTTATTTTTGAAAGAGACCCTGCTGCCAAAAGTGTGCTGGAGGTTGTATTATGTTATCCTGGGCTCCATGCTATAATACTGCACAGAATTGCCCATTATTTATATAAAAAGGGTTTAATTTTACTTCCTCGACTTATTTCACAGTTTAATAGATTTCTCACAGGAATTGAAATACATCCTGGTGCTAAGATAGGCAGGAGATTTTTTATTGATCACGGTATGGGGGTTGTAATTGGTGAGACTACAGAGATTGGTGACGATGTGACAATATATCAAGGGGTAACTTTGGGAGGTACAGGGAAAGAAAAAGGGAAAAGACACCCTACTATAAAAAATAATGTAGTTATAGGAAGTGGAGCTAAAGTATTAGGTCCTATTGTAGTGGGAGAAAATTCAAAAATAGGTGCAGGGGCAGTTGTATTAAAAGATGTACCTCCTAATAGCACAGTAGTTGGAGTACCTGCTCGCTGTGTGAAAAAAGATAATGTACGTATAGCTTCTTCCTATGGTGTAGATTTAGAACATGGCAAACTTCCTGACCCTGTGGAAGAAGAATTGCAAAAATTAAGAAAAAGAGTTGAAAAGTTAGAACAAATCTTAATTGCAAGGGAGGAAAAGAAGGATGAAGCTATATAATACTCTTTCGAGGACAAAAGAAGAATTTCAGCCTTTAAATGATAAGGTAGTGAACATGTACGTTTGTGGGCCTACAGTATATAATTATATCCATATCGGAAATGCTAGGGCTTTTATTGTATTTGATACGGTAAGAAGATATTTAGAATATAAAGGTTATAAAGTAAATTACGTTCAAAATTTTACTGATATTGACGATAAAATAATTAAAAGAGCTCAGGAAGAAAATGTTACTACAAAAGAATTAGCGGAGAAATATATACATGAATATTTTAAAGATGCAGATAATTTGGGTATAAAAAGAGCAACAGTTCATCCTAAGGCGACAGAGCATATTGAAGATATAGTCAAATTTATAAAGATTTTAATCGATAAAGGTTATGCTTATGTGGTAAATGGAAATGTTTATTTTGAAACTGCGAAATTTAAGGATTATGGAAAGCTTTCTCACAAAAATATAGAAGAATTGCAAGCAGGCGCAAGAATTGAGATAAACGAAGAAAAGAAAAATCCATTGGATTTTGTTTTGTGGAAAGCTCAAAAGCCTGGTGAACCTGCATGGGATAGTCCGTGGGGAAGAGGAAGACCGGGATGGCATATAGAATGTTCTGTCATGTCTACGAAATATTTAGGAAAAACTTTAGATATCCATGCAGGAGGTCCTGATTTGATATTTCCTCATCACGAGAATGAAATTGCTCAAAGTGAAGCATTATATGGTCAACAATTTTCTAAATATTGGATGCATATAGGGTATTTAAATATAAATAATGAAAAAATGTCAAAATCTAAAGGAAATTTCTTTACAGTAAGAGAGATTACAGAAAAGTATCATCCTGAAGTTTTAAGACTTTTTATGCTTATGGCCCATTACAGAAATCCCATTAATTTTAGTTTAGATTTAATGGATCAGGCCAATTCTGCTTATGAAAGATTATTAAATGCGATGGCTAATTTAAAACATTTGTTGACTGTGTGCAAAGAAAGAGAATTAAACGAAGAAGAAAAAAGAATAGTAGAAAAGTTTGAAGAATATAAAAAAGAGTTTGAAGAAGCAATGGATGACGATTTTAATACTGCAGATGCCATATCAGTTTTGTTTGAAATGGCAAAAACTGCTAATATAAATCTAAGTGGAAATTCTTCAAAGGAATTGGTAAAATATATTTTGAATATGTTTTTAAAACTCTCAGAAATTTTAGGACTTTTTTATAGAAGTGTAAAAACTGATATTGATGATGAGGAAATACTGGCTTTAATAGAAAAAAGACAACAAGCAAGGAAAGAAAAGAATTGGAAGTTAGCTGACGAAATAAGAGATAGACTGAGAGAAAAAGGAATAATTTTAGAAGATACGCCAGAGGGAGTAAGATGGAAAAGAATGTGATGGGTTCTTTAGGAAATTTCAAGTTTCTTGAAAAGGAGGGGGTGTCAAGTTTGTCACCCCTTGTTTTAGCTTTTATTGGGGATGCCGTGTATAGTTTGTATATCCGCACAAGGATTGTAGCCCAAAAAAACCAACATGTTAAATTTTTACACAGAGAGACAGTTAAATATGTAAAAGCCCAAGCACAGGCAGAATCTATAAAAAAAATTTATGATCTTCTCTCAGAAGAGGAAAAAGATATAGTTAGAAGAGGAAGGAATATTAAGTCTAATACTACACCTAAAGGAGTAGAAGTACAGGACTATAGGTATGCTACGGGATTTGAAGCTTTACTAGGTTATCTATATCTTGCAGGAGAATTTGAAAGATTAAAAAATATTCTTGAGCTTTCTGTACAAGTTATTGAGAAATAGGTGATGGTTATGAAAGAGCAGGATGTAATTTTTGGTAGAAATCCAGTAATGGAAGCTATAAAAAGTGGAAAAGAAATTGAAAAAATTTATGTTTCTAAAACAGCAAAAGGTAATATTTCAAAAATAATAAATCTTGCAAAAGAAGCAGGTATTGTAGTTTCTACCACTGATAATGAAACTTTAAGCAAACTGGCCGGCAGTCAAAATCATCAAGGAATTGTAGCTTTGTCTGCTGTCTATCAATATTTTGAAGTAGAAGACCTTTTAGAGTATGCTGAGCAAAAGAAAGAAAAACCTTTTTTGTTGATATTAGATGAGATAACTGACCCTCACAATTTGGGTGCGATTATAAGAAGCGCAGAGGCTTTTGGGGTCCATGGGATAATAATTCCAAAAAGACGGGCAGTAGGAGTGAACGCTACTGTGGTAAAAACTTCTGCTGGAGCAGTGGAGCATATGAAAATAGCAAAAGTATCAAATATTAACAACACAATACGAAACTTAAAAGAAAGAGGCTTGTGGATTGTTGGTACAGATGTAAATGGAGGAAAAAGCTTTGAAGAGATTGATTATGATTTTCCTGTTGCTCTTGTTATCGGAAATGAAGGAAAAGGGGTTTCTAAATTAGTTTTACAAAATTGCGATTTTGTAGTTAAAATCCCTATGAAGGGTAAGATAAATTCTTTAAATGCATCTGTAGCTGCTTCTCTTTTAATTTACCAGGTAGTTTCAAAAAGAAAAGATAAGGCGTGATGTTCTCTTGTATATGTTAGTAGATGGTTATAATGTGATAAATAATTGGCAGATTTTAAAAAAAGAAGCGCAAAAAAGCTTGGAAGATGCGCGAGATAAGTTAATAGATATATTGGCTGATTTTAGAGGATATTCAGGGATAAATATAATCTTAGTTTTTGACGCAATGTATGTAAAAGGAAGTTTAGAAAAACATGAAGAAATTAGTGGGATTGAAGTCGTTTACACAAAAGAAGGTGAATCGGCAGATCACTTTATAGAGTTAAAAGTGGTGGAATTAGCGAAAAAGGAGCGAGTAATTGTGGTAAGTTCTGATTGGACTGTGCAACAGGTGGTTTTAGCTCATGGTGCAATAAGAATGTCTGCAAGAGAGCTTTACGAGGAGATGAACAAATATATTGAAAGCCATAAAAAAAGCTATATGAATACAATTTATAAAGACAATTTGGAAGAACGTTTAGATAGTGAAATAGTAAAAAAGCTGCGCAAAATGGCAGAAAACAGCTAAAATTAGCTTGACTACCTTTACCAATATAATGTATAATTATAACGTATAAAGTTGCTGGAATAATAAATGGGGGCGGTATTGGTGAAATCTGGGGCGCAGCAGGATTACTATCAAACATATGAGCAAATGGAAGAGGAGGAGGTAGTTTTTAGAGCTCAAAAAGGAGACGAAGCCGCTTTAGAGTACCTTCTTGAGAGGTATAAAAGCTTTGTAAAAGCAAAGGCTCGCGCCTATTTTTTAGTGGGTGCCGATAAGGAAGACATTATGCAAGAAGGGATGATAGGTCTTTACAAAGCAATAAGAGATTATAAAAGTGACAAGCTCTCCTCTTTCAAAGCTTTTGCGGAGTTATGCGTGACTCGTCAAATTATTACTGCCATTAAAACTGCAACGAGACAGAAGCACATACCGCTTAATTCTTATATTTCCCTCAATAAGCCTATCTTTGATGAAGAATCTGATAGGACTCTTTTGGACGTTGTTTCTACCCAATGTATTGCTGACCCTGAGGAGTTAATAATAAGTAAAGAAGAATACGTTAACATTGAAAACAAAATGGAAGAATTATTAAGCGGATTAGAGTGGGAGGTCTTGGTATCATATTTAGATGGCAAGTCTTATCAAGAAATTGCGGAAGATCTAAATAGGCATGTTAAATCTATAGACAATGCATTACAGCGGGTAAAAAGAAAATTAGAAAGGTATCTTGAAATGAGAAACAGCTAACTATTGACATTTAGAAAACTTTATAGTAAAATCAAAAATCGGAGTCGTGATTTTCCCTTTTGCCCACGTAGCTCAGTAGGTAGAGCGTCGCCTTGGTAAGGCGGAGGTCACCGGTTCGATCCCGGTCGCGGGCTCCAATTTTGTTGTTAAAGTTTTTTTTTATCATAGAAGGTTTGGTTTTTAACAACAGAAATTAAAATGTATAAAATGTCACTTTTGTGACATAATTTTAAGAAACACTAGGATAAGTTTATTGTGTAAAGGAGGAAAAAAGGATGGCGAAGCAAAAATTTGAGAGGACGAAACCGCATG
>NZ_JAFCAC010000028.1:0-680 GCF_018588165.1 Thermoanaerobacter sp. CM-CNRG TB177 | reverse complement strand
AACCTCGCTTGCTACCGTAACTCGCCGGCCCGTTCTACAAAAAGTACGCCATCATCTGCCTTACGGCAGACTCTGACTGCTTGTAGGCATATGGTTTCAGGTTCTCTTTCACTCCCCTCCCGGGGTTCTTTTCACCTTTCCCTCACGGTACTATCCGCTATCGGTCACTTGGTAGTATTTAGCCTTGGGAGGTGGTCCTCCCGCCTTCCCACAGGGTCGCCTATCCCGTGGTACTCTGGTCCCCACCAGCAAGCTTTCCCCTTTCGACTACAGGGCTTTCACCTTCTTCGGCCGGCCTTTCCAGATCCGTTCGCCTAGAGTACTCACTCACTTCTACGGTGGGTCCTAACCCCTGCCACTTTCGTGTCAGGTTTGGGCTCTTCCCCTTTCGCTCGCCGCTACTTAGGGAATCGATTCCTTTCTTTCTTTTCCTCGCGCTACTTAGATGTTTCAGTTCGCGCGGTTCCCCTCCACTGACTATGTGTTCATCAGTGGATACTCGAGTATTACCTCGAGTGGGTTCCCCCATTCGGAGACCTCCGGATCTTCGCCCGCTTGCGGCTCCCCGGAGCGTTTCGCCGCTTGCCGCGTCCTTCTTCGGCTCCAAGTGCCGAGGCATCCACCATATGCCCTTACCTCACTTGACCTTTCCGGCTTTGTGCAGTTTTCAAGGTCCTTAA
>NZ_JAFCAC010000027.1:6144-12453 GCF_018588165.1 Thermoanaerobacter sp. CM-CNRG TB177 | reverse complement strand
TGTTTTGTTTTCCATAATCTATTTTATCACAGGGGTTGTCTCTTGTTTTTTTTTACTCAAAAAATCCTACGATAATTTTACACTATGAATGCCCCTTTAAAGGAGCATTTTGATTTTATAAAGCTTTTGTGGCGATTTCTTTAAGAATTTTTTCTATAAACTCATTTAAGGAAATATCGCCTAGATCCCCTTCTTTTCTTGACCTTAAAGATACTGTCCCTTGTTCTACTTCTTTATCCCCTACAATCAGCATATAAGGAATCTTTTGAAGTTGTGCCTCTCGTATTTTGTATCCTATTTTTTCATTTCTGTCGTCTAATTCAGCTCTTATGTCATTTTCCAACAGACGCCCGTATACATTTTGGGCATAAGCATAGTGTTTATCAGATATAGGCAAAACTCTAACTTGTACTGGCGCCAGCCAAGTTGGGAAAGCCCCTGCAAAATGTTCAGTAAGAATTCCAATAAATCTTTCTATACTTCCGTAAATTACCCTGTGCAACATTATAGGTCTGTGTTTTTCTCCATCTGGGCCTATATACTCCAGTTCAAACCTTTCAGGCATCTGGAAATCTAATTGGATAGTTCCACATTGCCATGTACGACCTATGCTGTCTTTTAAATGAAAATCTATTTTGGGCCCGTAAAATGCACCATCCCCCTCATTAACTTTATATGGTAAATTCACGCGATTTAAAGCAGAAATCAAAGCATTTGTAGCCAATTCCCAGTCTTCATCAGACCCCATAGAATTTTCAGGACGTGTAGACAATTCAACAAAATACTCAAAGCCAAAAATTTTATAGAAATAATCCACTAAATTTATAACCCCTAAAATTTCATCTTCAACCTGCTCAGGAGTCATAAACAAGTGAGCATCATCCTGAGTAAAACTTCTTACTCTCATAAGCCCATGCAAAACTCCTGAGAGTTCATGTCTATGCACTAAACCCAATTCACAAAGTCTCAAAGGCAAATCCCTGTAACTGTGCATTGTAGACTTGTAAACAAGCATTGCTCCAGGGCAATTCATAGGCTTTATTGCATAAGTCTCTCCGTCTATTTCAGTGAAATACATATTCTCTTTATAGTGGTCCCAGTGTCCTGACCTACGCCATAATTCTTCATTCAAAATTATAGGAGTTTTTATTTCCTGATAACCATGCTTTATATGTTCTTTTCGCCAAAAATCTTCTAAAATGTTTCTTATAATCATTCCCTTAGGATGGAAAAAAGGAAAACCTGGTCCTTCAGGGTGGATACTAAACAAATCTAACTCTTTCCCTAATTTTCTATGGTCTCTCTTTTTAGCTTCCTCTAACATATGTAAATATTGATCTAACATGCTTTTTTTAGGAAAGCTTATTCCATATATTCTTTGAAGCATTTTATTTTTTTCGTCGCCTTTCCAGTAGGCTCCAGCAACTGACAACAATTTAACAGTCTTTACCATACCTGTTGACATAAGGTGAGGTCCTGCGCAAAGGTCAGTAAATTCTCCTTGCTTGTAAAAAGAAATTTCCTCCCCTTCTGGTATTTCTTCAATTAGCTCCACTTTATAAGGTTCACCTTTTTCCTCCATTAATTTTATTGCTTCATCCTTTGGAAGGACAAATCTTTCCAACTTATAATCTTCTTTTATAATTTTATTCATTTCCTGCTCTATAGCTTCAAAGTCTTCTGTAGTAAAAGGCCTATCTGTGTCGAAGTCATAGTAAAAGCCATTGTCTATAGCCGGACCAATTGCCAATTTCACATCTTTAAAAAGCCTTTTTACAGCTTGTGCTAAAATATGGGAAGAAGTGTGCCAATAAATTTTTTTTCCTTCTTCATCATCAAAAGTCAAAATTTCTAATTTTCCGTCCTCTTCAATTTTTGTATTAAGTTCCACTACTTTGCCATTAAACTTTCCACCGACGGCTTCTTTTGCTAATCTTTCACTTATACTTTTAGCTATTTCATAAACTGTCATACCCTTTTCAAATTCTCTTTGTGTGCCATCCTTTAATATTATAATCATTCAATTACCTCCTTTGTAAAATTTTTCTCTTAAATAAAAAACCTCTTACCCCGTAAAGAGGCAGAGGTTATCTGCGGTTCCACTCTTTTTTATACTCTGGTATTATATCGGAATAACCGTTCGGACTCATCATCCGCAGCTCCGGGGTGGTCTTCGATATTCAGAACATTTGAATGATCTCAGCCTATGTCATTCAATCTCTGTGATGTTCTTTAAATATCTACTTTCCCCCTCATTGCTTTAATATTTAATTTTTTAATCATTATATCTTCCTCTCGGACATTTGTCAATAATAACTTATAAAAATTGTATCACAATTGCTTGCAATACTCCTATTAGAAACCCTAAAACTCCCCCCATAATCTCTATCATATAAAGTTCACTGTGAGCAATTTTTATCACCACATCCTCCAATTTTTCTAATTTGAAGCTTTTTATTTTTTCCTCTACAATTTCTGATATTTTAAGTTTTGTTGAAATAATCTCTACCACTTCATTAGAAGGAGAATTTAAAAATACTTCTACTTCTCTATTTATAATATCACCAATGTAGTTTGATATCATCTCTTTTATAGCCTTGGGAAGAAAAGAAGGAAGCTTATTTTCTGTAACTTCTTTAACTTTTAAGTCCAAATTCGATAATAGAAACTTGCGATTTTCTTCTGTTAAAAGCCTGTCCCATAAATCATTAAAAGATAACAATTCTCTTTCCACAATTTCACCTATTGATTTAGCAATTTCATATTTTCTTTTAGGGATAAGTCCTTGTAATGTAATACCAAAAATTTTTACGGGTTTCAAAGGCTTAAATAGCATTTTAACGGCGACAAAATTCGTAAGCCATCCAATAGCCGCTCCTACAAAAGCTAAAAATAGCATCCTTATTAAAAATTGCATTCCACCACCTCTAAATTTTAAAAAATCACAAATATAATAATATCAGATTTTGACGAATTTTAAAACCCAGCTTTAAAAGCTGGGCTATTTTTCACATTTAATCTTTGAACACAATTCACAGCCATAACAAATTTCTACTTTGTCATTAAAAACTTTTTTAACCGTCTCTAGAATTTCATTATCTCTCATATTGTTAATAGAATGAAAAAATATTTTTTTAGGAGCAATGGTTATAAGCGTGCTCATCAAAGCATCTTCATCACTTATAACACCATCTTTTAATTCAGTAACTATTTCATTAATAAAATCATTAGATATTGGTTTGTTATTTTCATCATAAAGTTTAAATTTGCCATTTTTATCGACAATGATATTCAATATTTCAACTTTTGAATCCTGTAATTCGACGAAGTATTTAAGTAAACCTATAAACTCGTTGTACTCTTTTTTCATTAAAAATTCATCAACAGCTTTGTCTGTTACTTCGCTAAGTTCACCAATAAAATCCCTCAGTCTAAAGTTCACAAACCCTTCTAAGTCTATATAATCACTCTCTTTTAAAAAATCTCTTACCAATACAAAAATTTGCTCTTTTTTTGCTAATTTAAATGTCTCTTTATTCACATCATCTTCCAAAATATTGTAAGCGATTTTTTCTATTTCCTCCTTTTCATCTTCTGAAAAATAATGGTAATATTTATTGATTAATTTTTTTATTATCCGTTTGTCAATTTGGTTAACAATTATATCTGAAATAGCTTCCGCTATATAATTTCTTATTCTCGCAACATTGCTAAAGCCTTGTTTATCCTCCACTTTTAAGCTATAATAGGTAACTGAGCCACATACATTAGAATTTATCGCAACTTTTATACCATTTTCAGCTAAATTTTTTAAGCCATGTTTTAAATTTTCTCCATCTAGTTTTAAATCCTTTGAAACACCTATGGAAAATAGTTGCAATTTTCTCACTCCCTTCGTTAATAGTATATGTCTCTTTTTATCATTTTTATCTGTTTTAAATCAGTGGAATGATGGAACCAATGTCTTTTATTTGTTTAAAAGTAAGATAAACAATTTCAATTCCTTTTTTATTTAAAAATTCAATAATTTTTTCATAATTTTTGTGAGATTTAAATACACCAGTCACCGCTAATTTTTTCTCTCCTATAAGCCCCATTGCACCGCCAATAAATCCATATTCAAACCCCTTTAAAAAAACGCCTCCGGGTTCTATCAAAAGCGCTTCAAAACCATTGCTAACTGCCACCTCAAATATTCCTTTGTCTGAAGTTATAAAGCTATTATCATCTATGATTGCCATATTACATTTTGTATAACCTTGCTTTACATTTAAAAACTTGACACCTTTTCTTTCTAAGGACTCTCTTAAAATAGGATCTGTGTACTTCAAATTGTGAAAAGCTGTGTTTCCCAATCTTGCTACATTATATGCGATATCATAAGGATAGTTACGTTTCAAAAAAGTTTGTCCTATTTTTACTTTTAAACCTATCAATTTCAATTTGCATATAAACTCTGGTGTCACATTGGGAGCTACAATGACTTCTCCATCTCCCAACGGATGCAAAAGTATATCAGGATGGAAAGAAATAGCATCGTATAAATCTACACATTTTTCTGTATATACAACTTTTATTCCTAACTTAAACAAGCTATCTCCAATTTCCCTCTCTCTTCCATCAATTACAATCCATTTAAAATTGCCATGGGGAACAAAAGGATTAAACATTTTTTCACCTCTTTTATACAAAGATAGGGCATACTGTTGTATGCCCTTAACCTTTTCTTTAACCTTTTCTTCTATCTTTTAAATAACAACTTCCATCCATTGTCTTTAATTTCTTTTTCAATTCAGCAGCTACTGCACTTATTTCCAAATCATTTTTAAAATCTCTAAATTCATTTGTGACAATAGCAATAGAAATTGACACCAGTGGAAACATCATCTTTTCGCCAGTCCTACCAATTGTCTCTATGTAACCCCGTTTTCTATCTTCATCGTCATATAAATACTTTATTTCCTCATCAAAGCGAGAAATTATATACTTACACATCTCTTCAGCTTTATCAGGAGTAGTAATTATCACAAAATCATCTCCACCTATGTGTCCCAAAAAATCTCTTTCATTTCCAATCAGATTTACAGCATCTGATAAAATTTTGGCTGTAAGTTTTATTACATTATCTCCTCTTAGAAAACCATAGTAATCATTATAAGACTTAAAATTGTCCAAATCAATATACAAAATGGCATAAGGCTTGTTTTCTTTAATTCGCCTTTTTATTTCTTCTTTAATGTCAATATTTCCTCTAAGACCAGTAAGAGGGTTGGCCATTCTGTTGTGTTCTATCCGCTGAAACAAATTATTGACTTTAAACAGAAGTTCTTTGTCATTAAAAGGTTTCACTAAATAATCATCTGCACCCAATTCCAACCCTTTAATTTTTTCTTCAAAATTGTCCTGTGAAGTCAAAAGTATTATAGGAAGCATCAAATTTTCTTCTTCTTTCCTCAAAATTCTTAAAAGGTCAAAGCCATTCATGCCTGGCATAACTATATCTAATATTACCATATCAGGTAGTTTATTCCTGTATATTTGTAAAGCCTCTTCTCCATCTTTAGCCTCTAGCACCCCATACCCAGCATTTTCTAAAATATCTTTCAAAATTTTCCTTGTAAGTTTGTTATCATCGACAATAAGAATGTTTCTCCCCTTCACAATGCTTCCACCACAAAAAAACATTTAACAACCCCATAATATTATATAAAAATTTTGGCAAAAAAACTACTACTTTAGCAAATTAAATTTAAATTAAAAATGAAAAAATTTTACATAAAATTTTATGCAGTTTCTTCAAAGAAAAGAGAGTAATATTTTGAAATTTTTTCTTCCAATGTGTCCATACTTATAAAACGAGCCTCTCTTATTGCCTCTTTTCCATCCACATAAACTATTACAGTAGGAACAGTAAAAACAGAAAACTTACCAGAAGCCAGCGGAATCTCGTCAATAGGAATGTGAAAACTTTTTATTTTTGGATAGTTTACTAGCATTCCTTCAAGTTTAGGAAGCAATGAAGTACATATTCCGCAATCTTGTGTAGGAAAATAAAGAAATACCATATCATTTTCCTTTATAATTTGTTCTATATTTTCTATGTCGATAATTTTCTCCATAATTTCCCTCCTACCCAAAAGACTATAAACAATTAGATTTTAAAAATTAAAAAATATAAGCCCCTTCCAGGGCTTTTTCATAACCTTATTCACTAAAGTTTCATATTTTTATGGAGGCGACACCCGGATTCGAACCGGGGAATAAAGGTTTTGCAGACCTCTGCCTTACCACTTGGCTATGTCGCCATAC
>NZ_JAFCAC010000027.1:5480-6134 GCF_018588165.1 Thermoanaerobacter sp. CM-CNRG TB177 | reverse complement strand
ATGGTGGAGGGAGATGGATTCGAACCATCGAAGGCGTCAGCCAACAGATTTACAGTCTGCCCCCTTTGGCCACTTGGGTATCCCTCCACATTTTTAATATAATAAAAATTTCGTCTTAAAAGTTTTAATAAAAGCCACGTACCTTATTTTATCATATAGGCCCCTATTTGTAAAGGGCTTTTATGCAATTATTTTAATGCAAAAATATGTAAATAATTTCTATGTAAAATTTTAGCATCCAGTTGCCCCTGCTTGTCCTTTTCTGACTGGTCTCACTCACATTTTTTGTTCAATCAGCTGTGTAAAGCCGTTATGACGGCTGATTGATTCAGACTCACTCCCCTTTTATAGTATCTAATTTATGAGCTGGAGCTGGCAGTGGGATTCGAACCCACGACCTGTTGATTACGAATCAACTGCTCTACCACTGAGCTATGCCAGCAATAATTAAAAAACCTTAAAAAAAATTATGGTGCCTCGAAGTGGAATCGAACCACTGACACAGGGATTTTCAGTCCCTTGCTCTACCAACTGAGCTATCGAGGCATACTACTATAAATGGCGACCCAAAAGGGACTTGAACCCTCGACCTCCAGCGTGACAGGCTGGCGCTCTAACCAACTGAGCTATTGGGCCGCACTACTATTTAATTTT
>NZ_JAFCAC010000027.1:5308-5470 GCF_018588165.1 Thermoanaerobacter sp. CM-CNRG TB177 | reverse complement strand
TGGAGCGGACAACGAGACTCGAACTCGCGACCCTCACCTTGGCAAGGTGATGCTCTACCAACTGAGCTATGTCCGCACAAATGGTGCCTCGAAGTGGAATCGAACCACTGACACAGGGATTTTCAGTCCCTTGCTCTACCTACTGAGCTATCGAGGCATAAC
>NZ_JAFCAC010000027.1:0-5298 GCF_018588165.1 Thermoanaerobacter sp. CM-CNRG TB177 | reverse complement strand
CCTATGACCCCCTGCTTGTAAGGCAGGTGCTCTCCCAGCTGAGCTATACGACCATTTTACTGCCGTGCAAGTAATAGTATACATAAAAAACTGCTATTAGTCAACACTATTTTGAGGATTTTTTCGCCTTTACGTCTAATTAAGAATAAAAAATATCAATTATTCTCTTAAATTTGCTTTATTCCTCTGCAATTCTCAGCAATTCTTTAAGCCTACTTTCCTCTATCAGATACTTTTTACCACAAAAATGGCATACAGCTTCAACTGATTGTCCTTCTGCAATAAGTTTTTTTATCTCCTCTTTTCCAAGAGCAATTATAGCAGTTTCAAATCTTTCTTGTGAACAATCACATTCATATTTTAAATCTACTCTTTCTAAAATATTAAGTCCCATCTCCCCTAATATATGGTTCAATATATCTTCTGGCAGATATCCTTTCCTTAACAATTCTGTCACTGAAGAAATATTCTTGAGTGCTTCCTCTACCTTTGCTACAACTTCTTCTTCAATATTAGGCAATAATTGTATAATAAAGCCTCCAGAAGCTAAAACATTTCCTTCTTTTCCAACTAACACTCCTACCCCAACAGCAGAAGGTACCTGTTCAGAGGTATAAAAATAATAGGCTATATCTTCTCCGATTTCCCCAGTTTGAAGCTCTACAGTTCCAACGTAGGGTTCTTTTAAACCTATATCCTTTATGACAGTCACATATCCATTTTTACCAACAGCTTTGCCTACATCTAATTTCCCTTTTTCAGACAGTGGTAAATCCACTGTAGGATTCCCTACATACCCTTTGACAATTCCCGGGTAATTTGACACTACAACGATATTCCCAATCGGTCCATCACCTTTTATAACTAAGGTAACCTTATCTTTTTCTCCCTTCATCATAACTCTCATCATCGCGACAGCTGTCAAAGCTCTTCCTAAAGCTGCACAAGTGGTAGGTGTGAGATTGTGAATTTCTTTAGCCTTCTGGGCAGTTTGTGTTGAAAAAGCTGCAATAGCTAATATTTTATTATTATAAGCTGTAGCTCGCACAATATAATCCCTCATCGTAAATACCTCCTATATCAAAAAACCCTAACATATTTAATGTTAGGGTTTGATTTCGCGTCAGTTTACCTTTCTTACCTTAGAAGCTTGTGGTCCTTTTGTAGCTTCAACTACCTCGAATTCAACTTTTTGTCCTTCCTCTAATGTCTTAAAGCCATCGCCTTCAATTGCTGAGTAATGGACAAATACGTCTGTGCCATCCTCCCTTTCAATAAAGCCATAGCCTTTCTCGGCATTAAACCATTTTACTTTACCTCTTACCATTTATATCTTCCTCCAAACTTGATAAATAATTTACTTCTCTATCATAGCACTTATATATCAAATTGTCAAATTTTTTTATTGAAATTTTATTATATCCCATATATTTCTAAGAGCATAACTTGCTTTTTCTCTTATAACTACATCAGCTTTATAATCATAGGGAGTCTCTGTCGCATTTATAATTATCAAATGTCTTACTGTATCTGGCAAAAAGTTCACTGGCGAAACTGCCAAGGAAGAACCTATGACTATTAATAAATCGCTGGACTTTACTTCTTTTACTGCCAAATCAAATGCATAAGGCATAGGGTCTCCAAAAAGCACCACATCTGGGCGCAATACGCCATTACAATCATCACAGCGAGGAGGAATTTGTTTTTTACTTACTTTTTCCTCTAAAACTTCAAAAGAAACTTTTTTACCACAACGTAAACAACTTCCTTCTCTCGTATTGCCGTGGACTTCAAATACATTTTTAGAACCAGCTTTTTGATGAAGATTGTCTATATTTTGTGTAATTACTCCAAAAATTATACCTTCTTTCTCCATTTCGCTTAATATGTAATGAGCTTCATTAGGCTCAGCATTTCTCATTGAAGACAAAATCTTGAAGCCAACTTTATAAAATTCCTCCGGGAAATTGTACAATACTCCCGTTGACAAAACCTCCATTGGATCTAAGTTCTCCCACAAACCCCTTCCGGGACTTCTAAAATCAGGTATACCACTTTCCGTTGATATACCTGCTCCTGTCAATACAATAGTTTTTCTTGACTGCTTAATGAGGCGAGCAGCTTTTTCAAACAAATTTTTATCCCCCATGGCAATTCACCTCAAATAGAGTATATCACAACTTTTCCTTTTTTCCTACCTCTTGTTGCAATTTCATCTTTTTCTTAACTATTGAACCTATCTTCCCTGTTTCTTGGGCAGACAACTTCGACCATCCAACTTTTTTTACCTTTTCAAGAAGTCCTAATTCTTCAGCCGCTTCAAGTTTCAAAATTTCATTGTCCATTTTAATCCTCCTCCCAATTTTCAATTATTCCTTCCCTATTTGTTTCAATAGTTATATTATCATTATAAAATTCCAATCATATTCACAGCTGGTTTACCAGTCAAATAAAAATTATTCACATAGCCAGATTTAATCAAAGAAATTTTATCTATTTTTTAACTTCTTGCTATATCATGAGCATTTGTCTCTGGATTTCTTAAATCAAAACAATTACCTTTTAATTTTACAAAATCCAGTGTAACCATTTCTTCTTTAATATCATTTCCTTTATAATTAGTAAAAATACCACCTTTAGCATCAATCCCTTGAACCTCTCCCTCTTATAGAAAAGGGAGATTCGTTAGGATACTTTTATCCTAACTGGGTTGTCCAAGAACCCTCTACCCCTATCTTTTTTAAGATTCGGAGATACTCTTCGTAATATGTTTACTGCTCCATTCACGTCGCCATTTACTACAATCCCACAATTCTGACATACATACAATCCTCTATATACAATCTTAATCTTGATAACAATACTCTTACACTATTCTATGTATTGTTAAAAATTTCCGCTTATATAATAAAAAAATCCGGATAACCCGGATTTTTAAACTGCTATTACTTCCTTAACTTCAGGAATTTCTTCTTTGATGGCCCTTTCAATGCCTTCTTTCAGCGTCAACGTAGCAAAAGGGCACCCTCCACAAGCACCTGTCAGCCTTACCTTTACAATTCCATCCTCTGTAACGTCAATAAGTTCCACATCTCCTCCGTCTGCTTGAAGAGATGGCCTTAGAAGCTCTAATACTTCTTCTACTCTTTCTCTCATAGCCTATCCTCCTTCCTGACACAATTATTATACCACAAAAATCAATGGAAATCTATTTTTTGAGTTTTCGACTTATAATTTCTGCAACTTTTTCTAAAAATCTTTTATCTTCTTCATCAAAAGCAGCTAAATCATCGCTGTCAATATCTATTTCTCCTATTATGTCGCCATTAGCCCATATTGGCACTACAATTTCCGATTTCGTCTCAAGGCTGCAGGCAAGATAATTGTCTTCTTTAGTGACATCATCAACAATTATAGTATTTTTTTCTGCAACAGCTCTTCCACAAACTCCCTGTCCTACTTTAATTCTCACATGCTCTGTAGGTCTACCAATATAAGGTCCTATTACTAACTCTCCATCCTTCATGAAATAAAAACCTGTCCAATTGTAGTAAGGAACATTGTCTGCTAATATCTTAACAACTTCACCATAAAATTCATCCATATCATCAATTTCTCTTGCCATTTGGTCAATCCTAACTAATAAATCATCAAAAACTTTTCTTTTTTCCATCTTTTCAGCTCCTCTGTAAAAAATTTATCAAATATAATTTTACCATTAAAATGTTGTAAAATAAAGTAGTTCCCTTTTAGATTTATCAATAGTTAAAGATTAATTCAATTTGCCTTAAATAAGAAAACTGCCTCAACGGCAGTTTCAGCTTGTTGACAAAGTCAAAAATTTTAAAATAGGATATTTTGCATCGTCACTCCGATGTTCCAAAGCGACAAAACTAAAGCTCGACCTTCGGGTTCTGGCAGGGTACCGGGCACATTCGACATCCCTGTCTTAGTGCCCGCCTCCGCCATCCGTGGCTTCGGCCCTGCCTCCACCCTTGGTCTTGCTAAGTTTTGTTGCCGCTTTGTCACAAGTCGTTCCTTATGCAAAATATCCTATTCTCGAAAGTTTGTCTACAGTCTGAAACTGCCTCAAAGGCAGTTTAATTGTAAAATTGTTTATTGGGGTCATTTAAAACCCTTCTAATCATCCAATAGGCCAAAATTAAAATGAAAGGTGTTACTAACTGAGTTAAAGTAAAAAATCCTATTCCCCATTTTTCATTTAAATATACAGGCCATATTAAAGGATTGTCTCTTACGGTTTCTTCAATTAAACCTCTCATCAATTGATAATAAAATATAAAAGACCAAAATTGATATCCATCAGGCATATGTTTTTTTTGTATATAAAAATACCTTATAAGAAGAATTATTCCCATTGCAACTCCTACCAGCTGTGCAGGCCATCTGCCAAAAGCAAATTCTGTAGGCCTTCCTAATACTTCTTGGTTAAATATATTGCCTATTCTGACTAATATATTACCAATTGAAAGTCCTAAAACAGCAAAATCCTCCAAAGGATTTATCCTCACACCTTTTTTACGACAATAATAAAGCCCTGCCAAAAAACCACCTAAAACTGCTCCATGCCAAGATAATCCGCCCTCATAAATTTTTAAAACCTGAACAGGATCTTTAATAAACCACTCAGGGTAATTTGCCAACACAAACATAAGTCGGGCACCTACAACTCCCGAAATTACTACAATCATCAAAAGATTAAGCAAAAAATCTTCATCGTAGTTCAATTTCATAGCTTGTCGGTACAAATAATATCCACCAATAGCAATGGAAATAGCCATAAAAATTCCATACCAATGAACGTCAATAGGTCCAATTTTAAAAGCATAAGGGCTAATTGTCGGAATGTACATTATACAACCTCCATACAATAGTTTTTAAACAGAAAACTCTGATAAGATTTTCATTATAATACCATTCTACAGCATTTCGATAATATGTCAAGAGGCGACTTTTATTTCCTTACAATGCTTTTATGTGGCCCTGAAATAAAAAGAATCTTCCAAACCATAAAAAGTTTTGGCACCAAATAGGCAATAAAACAAAAAACCCGGTACTAACTAAGTACCGGAAACTCGCTATTTTACTGGTGGGGTTAACAGGAATCGAACCTGTGACCTCTACGATGTGAGCGTAGCGCTCTGACCAGCTGAGCTATAACCCCACTTTCTATATTTTTATTATACACATCCTTCTAAAACATGTCAATCTCAAATTTTTTAATGTCTGTGTCAAGATTTTGTAGGAAAAAAATTTTTATAACTGACCTCACCGTTA
>NZ_JAFCAC010000026.1:0-3565 GCF_018588165.1 Thermoanaerobacter sp. CM-CNRG TB177 | reverse complement strand
TTTCACTATGGTTTCTATTCTTTTATCTGTTGCATTTAATTATACAACTAACCTACAAAATCTTAACACGAACCAATGAAATTCTACTGTTGACAGCTAAACTGCTTAATGATAAAATTATTAAGTGTGTTAAAGACCGCTGTCCTGATAGGAGGAAGGTAAATGGCGGGACAAGATTGCCCTTCTAAGCGGGTGGTTGGAGCGAAGCAGACTTTAAAAGCGATAACGAATGGTAATGTTCTGAAGGTCTACATTGCAAAAGATGCGGAAGAACACGTTACTAAGAGAATAAAAGAATTATGTGAGGAAAATTCAATTAAAATAGTGTACATCGATACTATGAAAGAACTTGGGGTAATGTGTGGTATTGATGTAGGCGCTGCTGCTGCAGCGGATATTATAGTTGAAAAGAAATAATTACCCCTTTAAGGGGTAATTATTTCTTGATTTATTTGGAAGGAGGTGCGACGATGCCAACGATAAATCAATTGGTTAGATATGGAAGAAAACCGGTAAAATATAAATCTGCTGCTCCAGCTTTAGAGGGTAATCCTCAGAAGAGAGGAGTTTGTGTTGTAGTAAAGACTACAACTCCTAAAAAACCAAATTCAGCGCTACGAAAAATAGCAAGGGTAAGACTGACAAATGGTACTGAGGTTACAGCTTACATTCCTGGTATAGGTCACAATTTGCAGGAACACTCTGTAGTTTTAGTAAGAGGAGGAAGGGTTAAAGACCTACCGGGTGTAAGGTATAAGATTATCAGGGGAGCCCTTGATGCGGCGGGTGTTACCAATAGGAAACAGGCTCGTTCAAGATATGGCGCTAAAAAGCCTAAAAAGTAAAATGAGAGTAAAAGGAAATATAAATGTTCTTCCTTAGAGTTGATAATTGTAAAGTTTTTACACAAAAGGAGGGAAAAGGATGCCAAGAAAAGGTCAGGCAGAAAGAAGAGAGGTCCTTCCTGATCCTGTATATAATAGCAAAAAAGTTTCAAAACTAATTAATAAGGTAATGTGGGATGGCAAAAAGAGCTTGGCTCAAAAAATTTGTTATGGAGCTTTTGACATAATAAGAGAAAAGACAGGAAGAGATCCTCTCGAGGTTTTTGAAGAGGCTTTAAATAATGTTATGCCTGTTCTTGAAGTAAGACCACGAAGAGTAGGTGGTGCTACTTACCAAGTTCCTATGGAAGTAAGACCAGAAAGAAGGTTATCTCTTGGGATAAGATGGCTTGTTGAGTATGCGCGACAAAGAAATGGCAAATCTATGATGGAAAAGTTAGCAGCAGAAATAATGGATGCTGCGAACAACACTGGTGGAAGTGTTAAGAAGAAAGAAGATACCCATAAGATGGCAGAAGCTAATAAAGCCTTTGCTCATTATAGATGGTAGTTTTCTATAGGGAGTAGTGAATCTAGGAGACAAGAAAGGAGGATGGAAGATGCCAAGAGATTACAGCTTAGATAAAGTTAGGAACATTGGTATTATGGCGCATATAGATGCAGGGAAAACCACTACTACCGAGCGAATACTTTTTTATACAGGGAAAGTCCATAAGTTAGGAGAAGTCCATGAAGGTACTGCTACAATGGACTGGATGGTCCAAGAGCAGGAAAGAGGTATAACCATAACTTCTGCGGCTACTACTTGTTATTGGAAAGGTCATAAGATAAACATTATTGATACGCCAGGACACGTGGACTTTACTGTAGAAGTTGAAAGGTCTCTTAGAATATTAGACGGAGCTGTTGCGGTTTTTTCTGCAAAAGAGGGTGTTGAGCCTCAATCTGAGACTGTGTGGAGACAGGCTGACAAATATCATGTGCCAAAAATTGCCTATGTTAATAAAATGGATATAATAGGCGCTGACTTTTTCAATGTAATAAAAATGATAAAAGAAAGATTGGGGGCTAATCCTGTAGCTATACAAATTCCTATAGGGAAAGAAGATACCTTCAAAGGGATTGTAGATTTAGTTAAAATGGAAGCAATAATATATGAGGATGAGTTAGGAACTGTAATGGATGAAACTGAAATACCTGACGAGTTAAAAGATTTGGCTGAAGAGTATAGAGAAAAGTTATTAGAAGCAGTTTCTGAGCAAGATGAAACCATTTTAGAAAAATATTTAGAAGGAGAAGAAATAACTGAAGAGGAGATACACACAGCCTTAAGAAAAGGAACTATAAATGGTGATTTAGTCCCAGTCGTCTGTGGATCTTCCTACAAAAACAAAGGAATTCAGCCAATGCTGGATGCGATAGTGAGATATCTTCCTTCTCCACTTGATTTGCCACCGGTAAAAGGCATGGCATTAGGCACAGGGGAAGAAATAGAGAGGAAAGCTGATGATTCAGAACCTTTTTCAGCGCTAGCATTTAAAATTATGGCGGACCCTTACGTAGGCAAACTTGCTTTCTTTAGAGTATATTCAGGGACTTTGAGTGCGGGGTCTTATGTTTTAAATTCCACAAAAGGTAAAAAAGAAAGAATAGGTAGAATTCTTCAAATGCATGCAAACCACAGACAAGAAATGGAGGCTGTTTACACAGGCGATATAGCTGCAGCTGTTGGGCTGAAAGATACTACAACAGGAGACACTCTCTGTGATGAGAATCATCCAATACTTTTAGAATCAATGGATTTTCCAGAGCCAGTTATTTCAGTTGCTATAGAACCTAAGACTAAAGCTGCTCAAGAGAAAATGACTATGGCATTATTAAAGCTAGCTGAAGAAGATCCGACCTTCAAGACATATACTGATCAAGAAACGGGGCAGACAATAATAGCTGGTATGGGAGAATTGCACTTGGAGATAATTGTCGATAGGTTAAGAAGGGAATTTAATGTTGATTGTAATGTAGGTAAGCCTCAAGTTGCATACAAAGAGACTATTACTAAACCGGTCAAAATTGAAGGGAAATTTATTAGGCAATCCGGCGGACGCGGTCAGTATGGTCATGTATGGTTGGAGATGGAACCAGCTCCTCGTGGAGAAGGTTATACCTTTGAAAATCGCATTGTGGGAGGAGTTATTCCAAAAGAATATATTCCCGCAGTTGACGCAGGTATTCAAGAAGCTATGCAAAACGGTGTCCTTGGAGGATATCCTGTTATCGATGTAAAAGTGGCATTGGTAGACGGATCTTACCATGAAGTTGACTCATCGGATATGGCATTTAAAATAGCTGGTTCTATAGCATTTAAAGAAGGTATGAAAAAGGCAAACCCTGTTCTTTTGGAACCTATCATGAAAGTGGAGGTTGTTGTTCCAGAAGAATACATGGGAGATATAATAGGAGATATAAATTCAAGACGTGGAAGAGTCGAGGGAATGGAAGCAAGAGCTGGAGCTCAAGTTATAAGAGCATTTGTACCACTAGCTGAAATGTTTGGATATGCTACTGATTTAAGGTCAAAAACTCAAGGAAGAGGAACTTACACTATGCAGTTCCATCACTATGAAGAAGTTCCTAAAAATATTGCTGATCAAATTTTAGAAAAGAAATAAAGGAGGAAAAAAGGATGGCGAAGCAAAAATTTGAGAGGACGAAACCGCATG
>NZ_JAFCAC010000025.1:0-350 GCF_018588165.1 Thermoanaerobacter sp. CM-CNRG TB177 | reverse complement strand
TATCTAATAATAGACGAATATGACCATTTTGCCAATGACATAATAGCGATGGGGAACAATGAATTTTACAAGGAGATAGTAAGGGCATCAGGTTTTGTAAGGGACTTTTATGAGACATTGAAGATAGGAACAGAGACTGTAATAGACAGGATATTCATAACGGGTATATCCCCGATAATGCTGGATGACTTAACAAGTGGATTTAACATAGCATTAAATGTCACAATGGATTTAAGCTTAAATGAAATGTTGGGATTTACAGAAGAAGAAGTGGTGAAGATATTAGAAGAAGTAGAGATAGAGGAAAAAGAAAGAGAAAAATCACTAGAAGAATTAAAAGAATTATACGA
>NZ_JAFCAC010000024.1:0-350 GCF_018588165.1 Thermoanaerobacter sp. CM-CNRG TB177 | reverse complement strand
TATCTAATAATAGACGAATATGACCATTTTGCCAATGACATAATAGCGATGGGGGACAGTGAATTTTATAGAGAGATAGTGAGGGCATCAGGTTTTGTAAGAGACTTTTATGAGACATTGAAGATAGGGACAAAAAGAGTAATAGACAGGATATTCATAACAGGGATATCCCCAATAATGTTAGACGACTTAACAAGTGGATTTAACATAGCATTAAATGTTACAATGGATTTAAGCTTAAATGAGATGCTGGGATTTACAGAAGAAGAAGTGGTGAAGGTACTAGAAGAAGTGGGGATAGAGGAAAAAGAAAGAGAAAAATCACTAGAAGAATTAAAAGAATTATACGA
>NZ_JAFCAC010000023.1:0-962 GCF_018588165.1 Thermoanaerobacter sp. CM-CNRG TB177 | reverse complement strand
ACAACTCAAAAGCCAATTAGCGTTATAAAAGCTATGGATAAATATTATGAAGAGCTAAATGCTAATGTATATAGAAGCCCACACTATTTAAGCGCTCTTTCCACACAGGCTTATGAAGAGGCAAGAGAAAGAGTAAAAAAATTTATTAATGCTAAAAGTGTAGAATCCATAATATTTACGAGAAATACTACAGAATCAATAAACTTTATAGCATATACTTGGGGGATGAAATATATAAACGAAGGAGACGAAATAATACTCACAATAGCCGAACACCACAGCAATATGCTTCCATGGCAAATGGTAGCGGAAGCTAAAAAGGCGAGACTCAAATATGTCTACCTTGATGAAGATTTTAGGTTTTCTATGAAAGATTTCAAAGAAAAAATGTCAGACAAAGTAAAATTAGTTGCTGTGCAGCACATGTCAAATGTTTTGGGTATAATAAATCCTGTAGAGGAGATTACGCATATTGCCCACAAATACGGAGCAAAAGTATTGATAGATGGAGCACAAAGCGTACCTCATATGCCTGTTGACGTACAAAAAATAGATTGTGACTTTTTCGCTTTTTCAGGTCACAAGATGTTAGGACCTATGGGAATCGGTGTACTTTATATAAAAGAAGATTTACTTTCAGATGTTCCTCCTTTTTTAAGAGGTGGAGAGATGATAGACGAAGTCTTTGAAGACCGTGCAACTTTTGCGCCTCCTCCTCTTAAATTTGAAGCAGGTACACCCAACGTAAAAGGGGCTTGTGTGCTTGTTTCTGCAATAGATTATATAGAAAAAATTGGGCTTTCCAATATATATCATCACGAAAGCGAGCTTTTGGAGTATGGTCTTCAGAAAATGAAAGAATTAGACTTTGTAAAATTGTATGGTCCTAAAGATGCCGAGGAAAGAGGAGGAATAATTTCCTTCAATGTAGAAGGTGTCCATCCTCACGACGTTGCTACAAT
>NZ_JAFCAC010000022.1:0-332 GCF_018588165.1 Thermoanaerobacter sp. CM-CNRG TB177 | reverse complement strand
GATAGTGTAAAATTTCAGTAGGTGATGAAGCAGGAAAATGGGGTATGGATGTAGAAAAAAAGACCTCACCGGGAAAAAATCAAAAATCAAATCAAAGGAAGGTGAGGTCTGAGATGTTATTAGATATTCGACACATAGTGGGCATAATCCTGCTTTTTGTTCAGGGTTTAATGAAAATAATAAAGGAAAGTAAAGACTTTTATGAACTGGAGAGGGGGATACATGAACTTACACAAAAAGTATCAAGGCAACTTCTTGAGTGGGCAGCAGAAGAGATGGACAGAAAGCTAATGGAGAACCGAGATAAAAGAGTGTGGGAGGTAATAGGATTT
>NZ_JAFCAC010000021.1:0-416 GCF_018588165.1 Thermoanaerobacter sp. CM-CNRG TB177 | reverse complement strand
AAAGGTGGGCATTCAGAAAAAATACCCACCCCAACTATTGACAAAGAGCCTTTTAAATAAAGAGTAATATTATCGCCGCAAAGGGGATTGTAACCTCTTTCTTTGTGTGTTGCATCTTTAAGCTCTTTTCTATGAGGAGAATTCTCATAATGCTCCATTATAACCTCAGAATAAAGCTGATTTAAATCGCTCATTTAAACCACTTCCTAACTTTTTTAAGTCCTTCAACAAGTGCGTCAATATCGTCAAAGTCGTTGTAAAGATAAAAGCTTGCTCTTACAGTGGCCGGCACCTCAAGGTATCTCATTAAGGGCAGACAGCAGTGGTGCCCACTCCTTACAGCAACTCCTTCTTCATCAAGAATTGTAGCAACGTCGTGAGGATGGACACCTTCTACATTGAAGGAAATTATTCCT
>NZ_JAFCAC010000020.1:0-5014 GCF_018588165.1 Thermoanaerobacter sp. CM-CNRG TB177 | reverse complement strand
CCCTAAAACATTAAAAATCGGGAAGCTACACCTTATTAAGATTTCAAAACAGCTTGAAGATATATTATAAGGCTTTTTCTCAACTCTTTGCGCTTTAATGCATAATCTATATTAGCCTGAAGAAACCCAAACTTGTCCCCAATGTCATATCTTTTTCCTTCAAAGTGATAAGCATATATTGGTCGCTGCTGTGCTAATACTTTTAACGCATCTGTAAGCTGTACCTCTCCATTCTTCCCAGGTTCGGTTTTTTCAAGTATATCAAATATCTGAGGAGTTAGTATATATCTGCCCAAGACAGCAATATTCGATGGAGCTTCACTGACTTTAGGTTTTTCTACCATGCTTTTAACTTTGTAAGTTCCGTCCTCAAGTGGTATACCATCTATAATTCCATATTTTACAACATTCTTTTTATCAATAGCTTGCACTCCTAAAATAGGTGAATTGTATTTAGAATAGCAGTTTATTAATTGCTTAAGGCATGGGACCTTGCTGTCAACAAGGTCATCACCCAACAAAACTGCAAAAGGTTGGTTACCAACAAAAGCTTTTGCACAACTTATTGCATGTCCCAATCCTTTAAGTTCTTTTTGCCTTACATAATAAATATCAGCCAAATTGCATGTATCCCGTATTAATGGTAATAACTCTTCTTTGTTACTTTTTTTAATTTTATTTTCAATTTCATCAAACTTGTCAAAGTAATCTTCTATAGCTTTTTTATTTTTGTTAGTAATTATCAATATCTCTTTAATGCCAGAATTAACAGCCTCCTCCACAATATAATGTATAACAGGTTTATCCACAATAGGTAGCATTTCCTTGGGTATAGTTTTTGTAATTGGTAGAAATCTGGTTCCTAATCCAGCTGCTGGAATAACAGCCTTTTTTATTTCCATTTTATCAATCCTTTCTTAGTTTTTAATTTCACGTAAAACTGTGCTTATTTCTTAAGGAAGATAAAAAACAGGACTTAAAAAGAGTTCCTTCTTTTAAAAAAGTATAGAGCATATTTGTTGCATTAATATCAAATGATTATGTGAATTTTGTGTGATTGCATAAAATAAAAGCAATCAGCAAAAGTGCCAATTGCTTTTATTTTATAGGATATTTTATGATAAAACTTACACCTTTTTCCCTATTTACTGCTTTAATTTCGCCATTGTAAAAATCTATGATCTTTTTAGAAATAGCAAGGCCTAAACCAAAATTACCAGTTTTATCTTTATAAAGTTTATCGAAAATATGGTCGATATGTTCTTTGTCAATGTTTGGCCCGTCATTGTATATTTCAAGTACTGCATAGTCTTTTTCTTTTTTTAAAGATATGCAAATTTTTTCTTCCGCATATCTTTGTGCATTATCTAAAATATTCTCAATGCAGACTTGTATTTTATCTACATCGCCCATAATTGTAACGTCATCCAAGTCCAAATTCCACTCAATTTTGCTGTTAATAACTTCAAATCTGCTTATTATACGCAAAAGTAAATCATGTAAATTTATATAGGTATTTTTGCCGCTGTTTTCAAGAAGATAATCTAAAGTGTTTAAATATAACATCTGGTTAATCTTTTTTTCTAATCTTGTAGCTTCATCCTTTATTATTTCGGCGGTTTTTTCAATAGAATCTATATATACTCCGTCAATTATTGCTTCAGCGTGGCTCATAATCACCATAACAGGTGTTTTTAAATCGTGAGATATACTTTGCAAAAACGTCTTTTCTTCCTCATCGGCGCGTTTTACTTCTTTTTGCATTCTATTCATGGCTTTTGCCAATCTTCCTATTTCATCTTCGCTTTTAATTTTAATCGGTTCGCTCCAATCTTTATGGGCTATTTTTACTGTATAGTTTTCAAGTTCTTTTAAGGGCTTCGAGATATAATTTGCAACAATTTTTGCTGCAAAAAAGCCAATAACGATAAATATAAGTCCTATTATAATTACCATGTATAGCAGAGTGTCATTTTTTATATTTGGCATATATGATATCAAATATGATTTCCCCGTGCTGCCGTATTCAATAGAGCTTATTATAAATAAAAATTGCACATTATTATAGACTTCTTTAAATTGCTTTTCATGGATGTTGTCGCCCTTTATAAAACTAGTCATCCATATTTTTATGGCTATATCATTATGTCCTGGAGGTGGCGGAGGTGGGGGTACTCCTCTTTTATTGATATCTATTATCGATATCCTATTGTTGTCGTCTATATTCACAATAAAATTGTCGCTGTTTCTAAGATTCTTTATCTTACTAAAATTGCTTAAAGGTTGATTAAAATCGTTGCTTTTTAGCAGTGCCTCATGCACAACTTTCAGATCTTGCATTTTAGCATTTTCATCCATCTTTCTAAAAGCAAACAAATACAAAATTGAAGTACTGCAAATTATAATTAAAATTACCACTGAAAAAGTCACCCATATTCTCATTGTCAATGATTTAAATCTAAAGCGCTTCATGATTTTTCCACCAATCTATAGCCATATCCATATACGGTTTCAATTTTTAATTTATTGAGCTTTTTCCTCAACCTTCTAATTGTATCATCAATCACTCTGTCTGACCCAAAATAATCTTCGCCCCATACTTTATTTAAAATTTGTTCTCTTGATAGCAAAATATTTTTGTTTTCAACAAAATAGTTTAAAAGCTCAAATTCTTTGTTGGTAAGCTGGATTTCATTATCTCCATCAAAAATTGTTCGCTGTCTTTTGCTGATTCTGTAGTTACCTATGTTTACGTCGTTTTCAGCTTTTTTCTCATTATTTCCATAGATTCTCTCCATAAGTTTATTAGTTCTGATAACAAGTTCTCTTGGTAAAAAAGGCTTAGATAAATAGTCGTCACTTCCTAACTCTAATCCAACTACCCTGTCAAGCTCTTCATTTCTTGCAGATATAAATATTACAGGGGTATTTTGATTATATTGCTTAATTGCCTTAATCAATTCATAGCCATCTATATCCGGCAACATTATATCCAGTATCCAAAGGTCCGGCAAATCTTTTATTCTTTGCATTGCAGAATTTCCATCCAAAAAAGTAGTAACTTCATAGCCTTCTCGTTGTAAATATTTTTCAAGTAAAACATTAAGGCTTTTTTCATCTTCTACAAGATAAATTTTTCTTGGCAAGATTTTCACCTCCATATTTAAGGTATAACATAAAATAATCAAAAAGTTTTAAATAAATTATGTGAAAAATGTGTTCTTCACTATTTTCAAATTAAATGCATCAAATTTTTCAAAAAAGTGTGTATATACATAATAAAAACCATTCATCACAAAAAAAGTCTTACAATAAAAATACAAAAAGGCAGATACTTTTTGCATCTGCCTTTTCACTTTGTCGTGGCGGCTTTTAATATTCCTGATTCAGCGCTGAGAGTGTCGTTTTACTAATTTATGACACCAGTCGTATTAGTCGAATAAAATAATGGACCTTCTTTTGCTGTCAGTGAGCCTCCGTTCATTGTAATTGTACCGGTACTACCTTCAGCATCACCAGGCATACTCTGATAAATACTCCACAATTTTTTCTGATATTACTTTACAATTGTTGACTGTTATTGAATTCTTCCCTTCAATGACAACCACTTCAGAAGCGTACGATTGCAATGGCAGCTGATTGGTCATTTTTAGATGCGGTCAATGTCTCATTGGATTTTGTGGTCGAGCAACTATTCAATGTATAAAGCCCTGTTCCTATTAGCTCTGCAGTATCTCCAGCAGGTTGACCTCCACCGGGCTGGTCACCTCCTAAAATTTCAATAGATATAACTTCATCAGAATCTGAATAGTAAGTCACTTTTAAAATGCTTCCTACGGTAATGTCATCAATGCTTGCAGTATTTTCGTTTGAATTATTGCTTGAATTTTCACCAGGTTTAGCATTTTGCTTAGTAATAGTGGTAGTATCCAAAATGGTAAAAGTTTTGGATTCGCCAGTTAGTGTTAATAGTTCTGGTGCTCTGCCTATCCTTCCGCCTGGCGGAGTTCCTTGCTGGGCATTGTTATCGCTCGACTCGATTGTGGCAGTAGAAACACCATCTGCATCATTTACTTCGTGTGGTGGAGCATTGTTGCCGCTTGGTGGAGCTCCCTGTGGAGCATCGTCGTCAGTTGACGTATTTCCGTTTGAGGCATTGTTGTTACTTACTGTACTTTCATTCGAAGCATTGTCATTGCTGAAAGTTATACTCTTCTGATTTCCGCCCCGCTGATTTAATGTGCCAAGTGCAATGGTTATTTTCTTGCCATTAATCGCAGTTACTTTGCCATAGACTGTAGTCTGCTTTGTAGATGAAGAAGCCGTTGATGTAGTCTGCTTTGTGGATGAAGAAGCAGTTGATGTAGTTTGCTTGGAGCATGCAGTAAGACTAAAAATACCCACTGCAATCAGCAGTGCGGCCACCGATTGAAATAGTTTATTTTTATTCAAAATTTATCACTCCTTTTCCACATTTACAAAATACTTAAGACAGAGAATGATTTTTAACTCTCATCTTTGCGAGTGACAATTATACCTGATGCTATAGAAGTGTCTCACATTAAATATCACCTCCTTTATTTATTTTTTAATTTTTTACAATCAATTCTCGAAAGAATAAATTTAACTCATATTTAAGATATAAAAGATAATTGTCGTATTAATATCAAATAATTTTGGAAACTTTGTGTGATTATTATTTAATTTAATTTTATTTTCTTGGGTCTTTGTCAAGAGTTGGGGTAGATATTTTTTTGAATGCCCGCCCTTCAGTTTTAAATCAAAATATATAATCGTGGTGACATCCTTTGAATTCACCTAAGTACTATTTTTAATAAGCACCTCCACAACAATCTTCCATGTATTTGATTTGGTATCAATATCGTACTGGTTTTTTTGTTTTAACTCCCTTTTTTTCTTGTTGTATTTAATTATTAATGAGCCAACTTTTGTCTTATTGGGTTTTTGAAAATTTTTTGTTGACCTAATATTTCCTATATGCTAATATAGGAAT
>NZ_JAFCAC010000019.1:0-11101 GCF_018588165.1 Thermoanaerobacter sp. CM-CNRG TB177 | reverse complement strand
AAGAGAAGGCGGCCGTACAGTAGGTGCTGGCGTCGTGTCAGCTATCATAGAGTAAAGAGAAGCCGGGTTCAAACCTGGCTTCTTTTGAGTTAAATTTGTACTTTTTTATTTTGCTTGTGGTGATTGACAAGAAGTTATATTTATGATAAATTTGACTAAGCAGCCGAATCACCGGGAGGTGTAATAATTGAGAGTAAAAATTACGTTGGCGTGTACTGAGTGCAAGAATAGAAATTACCATACCACAAAAAATAAAAAGAATGACCCTGATAGATTAGAACTAATGAAATATTGCAAATTCTGCAAAAAGCATACCTTGCATAGAGAGACTAAGTAGGTTTTAAAATTTCAAGAGGATGTGAGGAAATGGCCGGTGAAGGAAGAAAATTTGTCAAATTTTTTAAAGATGTAAGGGCAGAAATGAAAAAGGTGACATGGCCAAGTAAAGAAAGCATGATAACTTACACTGAAATTGTACTAATAGTAATGGCTTTTTTTACAGTATTCATTTTTTTAATTGACTCAGTTTTTAGTTATCTTTTAAAGCTCATTATTAAAGTTTAAAGGAGGTTGGGGCGAGTCCCCAAGATTGACTATGTCAGAAAAAGAAAATGCAAAGTGGTATGTGGTTCATACCTATTCTGGATATGAAAACAAAGTTAAAGCTAACCTAGAAAAAATAGTAGAAAATAGAAATTTGCAGCATTTAATTCACCAAATTATTGTTCCTACGGAAAAAGTTGTTGAAATAAAAGATGGAAAAAAGAAAACTGTTGAGAAAAAAATTTTTCCGGGTTATGTTTTGGTGAAAATGATTATGACAGATGATACTTGGTATGTAGTGCGAAATACCAGGGGTGTTACAGGATTTGTAGGTCCTGGTTCTAAACCGGTACCATTGACTGAAGCAGAAGTTAGAGCTTTAGGAATAAAAGAGATTCCAACTGCAGTTGACTTTAATGTAAAAGATACGGTTAGGGTTATTTCAGGACCTTTCGAAAATTTTATTGGAGTAGTAGAAGAAATTTATCCGGATAGACAAAAGGCGAAAGTTTTAATTTCTATGTTTGGAAGAGAGACACCGGTTGAATTTGACCTTGTACAACTTCAAAAAATATAAAAAAGTGAAAAGTCATTTTAGTTTTATAAGGAGGTGTAGTCATGGCAAAGAAAGTGGCAGCAGTTGTAAAAATACAGTTGCCAGCAGGAAAAGCTACTCCTGCGCCACCAGTAGGTACTGCGTTAGGACCTCATGGTGTTAATATAATGGCTTTTTGCAAGGAATTTAATGAAAGAACAGCCAAAGACGCAGGGCTAATAATTCCTGTTGTTATTACAATATATTCGGATAGGTCCTTTAGTTTTATAACTAAAACTCCACCGGCGGCTGTGCTACTTAAAAAGGCAGCTGGAATAGAATCAGGTTCTCCGCAACCTAATAAACAAAAAGTTGGGAAAATTACAAAAGAGCAGCTCAGAGAAATTGCTGAAATCAAGATGAGGGATTTAAATGCTTCTGATATAGAAGCTGCTATGCGAATGATAGCAGGTACTGCAAGAAGCATGGGTATAGAGATTGTATAAAAATAAGTGGGAGGAAAGTCCGATAATACCACAAGGAGGTTAGAAAATTGAAACGCGGAAAAAAATATTTAGAGAGCTTAAAGTTATATGACAAGACACAACAATATTCCAGTGATGAAGCAATGGATATTGTTTTGAAAACTGCAAAAGCGAATTTTGACGAAACTATTGATTTAGCCGTAAGATTAGGTGTTGACCCAAGGCACGCTGACCAACAAGTAAGAGGTACAGTAGTACTTCCTCATGGAACAGGAAAAAGTGTGAAAGTATTAGTTTTTGCAAAAGGTGAAAAAGCTAAAGAAGCAGAAACAGCTGGTGCTGATTATGTTGGAGCAGAAGAATTAGTGGCAAAAATACAAAATGAGAATTGGTTTGATTATGATGTTGTAGTGGCAACCCCTGACATGATGGGAGTTGTAGGTAGATTAGGTAAAATATTAGGACCAAAAGGATTAATGCCAAATCCTAAATCAGGTACTGTGACGTTTGATTTAGAAAAAGCTATTAAAGAAATTAAAGCTGGTAAAATTGAGTATAGGGTAGATAAAGGAGGCATAATTCACGTTCCCATAGGGAAAAAATCCTTTGGGAAAGAGAAGTTGTTAGAAAACTTCAGAGCAGTTATGGATGCTATAATCAAGTCCAAACCGGCAGCTACAAAAGGGCAATACATCAAAAGTGTAGTGTTATCTTCTACAATGGGTCCAGGTGTGAAGGTTAATCCTTTAAAGATTTTTTAATAAAAGTTGTTGACTATTAACGAGATGTAATGTATAATAAGTGACGTTGAAATTGAATACGAAAGACCGTAGACAGTGGGTGTGCTATTGCACGTAAATCCCACCGAGGTTTTTTAAAATAAATTCCCAAAGGGGATCCTCGTGTCTACGGGATCCTTTTTAAATTTTTAAGGAGGTGGGAAGGTGGGAACCACAAAAGAGAAAAAGCAACAAATCGTAGCAGAATTTAAAGACAAATTGTCACGAGCGCAAACTGTGATTTTTTCAAGCTTTAGTGGACTAACTGTAGAAGATGATACAATTTTAAGGCGTAAATTTAGAGAAGCTAATTCTGAGTACAAAGTCTACAAAAATACTTTAATGACTATTGCAGCTAAGGAACTAGGTTATGGAGATGATTTAATTAAGTATTTTGAAGGACCAACTTCTGTAGCTTTTGGATATGATGATCCTGTTGCGCCTGCTAAAGTTCTTGTGGAATTTATGAAAGATCACAAGGGTATTGAGTTAAAAGCAGGTCTTGTAAATGGAAAGTTAGTGACAGTTGAGGAAATTAAGGCTTTAGCGAAGCTTCCTTCAAGGGAAGAGCTCGTGGCGAAAGCTTTGGGCAGCATGAAAGCTCCTATTACCAACCTTGTTTTTGTGTTGTCTGGTACTTTGAGAAGCCTGCTTTATGCTTTAAATGCAGTGAAAGAGAAAAAGCAAGCTGAAGCTTGAAAATAAAAAAATTTTAAGATGGAGGTAGAAAAAATGAGCAAAGAGGAAATTTTGGAAGCCATAAAAAATATGACAGTTTTAGAATTAGCCGAGTTGGTAAAAGCTTTGGAGGAAGAATTTGGTGTATCTGCGGCAGCTCCTGTAGTAACAGCAGCACCAACAGCTGGAGCACCAGCAGCTGGAGCACCAGCTGAAGAAAAAACAGAATTTGATGTTATTTTACAGGAAGTAGGTAGTGACAAGATAAAAGTTATCAAGGTTGTAAGAGAAGTAACAGGTTTAGGGCTAAAAGAAGCAAAAGATTTAGTAGAAAGTGCTCCAAAGCCGGTTAAAGAAGGAGTAAGCAAGGATGAGGCAAATCAAATCAAAGCAAAATTCGAAGAAGTTGGTGCAAAAGTAGAAATAAAATAAGGGCAAAAGTTTGCCCTTATTTTTTTATGGGGAATTGTTGACATAAATCTACTCTTGTGCTATTATAATAAATTGCATTAATAGTCGCCTTTTTTATTTGTCAATATATGTATAAGATGAGGACTGCTGGTGAATAATAATGGTAAAATAGGGTTATTTTATGCGAAATCCAAAAGTTTTTAAACTTTTGGTAATTTACATTTTTTAAGGGGTGAAACGGATGGTACGTCCTGTACAAGTGGGCAACAAGACAAGAATGAGCTTTGCCAAAATTGATGAAGTTCTACAGATGCCCGACCTTATTGAAGTTCAAAAGAAGTCCTACAAATGGTTTTTAGAGGAGGGATTGAGAGAAGTTTTTAGAGAAATTTCCCCAATAGAGAGCTTTACGGGAAATTTGGCTTTGGAATTTGTGGATTATAGATTAGAAAATACCCCCAAGTATTCTGTAGAAGAATGTAAAGATAGAGACACTACATATGCAGTACCGATGAAAGTTAAAGTGCGTCTTACCAATAGGGAAACAGGGGAAATTAAGGAATCTGAAGTATTTATGGGGGATTTCCCATTAATGACCGAAAAAGGTACTTTTATCATAAATGGAGCAGAACGTGTAATTGTAAGTCAGTTAGTGAGATCTCCCGGAGTATATTATGAACAGCAGTTTGATAAATTTGGCAAAAGATTAATTTCTGCAACTGTAATTCCAAATAGAGGAGCTTGGCTAGAATATGAAGAAGATTCAAATGATGTAGTATATGTTAGAATTGACAGGACGAGGAAAGTTCCAATTACCGTATTATTAAGGGCTTTGGGATATAGTAGTGATATTCAAATTCTTGACCTTTTAGGGGAAGAAGAAAAACTTAAGGCTACTTTAGATAAAGATACTACAAAATCAGAAGAAGAGGCTTTAATAGAAATTTATAAAAGATTAAGACCAGGGGAGCCGCCTACTGTTGAGAGTGCCAAAAGCCTTTTATATGCGCTATTTTTTGATGCAAAAAGGTATGATTTGGCAAAGGTAGGACGCTATAAATTTAATAAAAAACTTGCGTTAAAAGCGAGAATTGCAAACTTAAAAAGTGCAAAAAAAATTGTCAATCCTGTTACAGGTGAGATATTAGTAGAGGAAGGAGAAAAAATTTCAAAAGAAAAGGCAGAAGAAATTCAAAATTGTGGTATAAATGAAGTAGAAGTTTTAGTAGAAGGTAAGGTAGTGAAAGTAATAGGCAATAATACGGTAGACATAAATAAATATCCTATGCCTTATGATGTGTCTAGCTTAAATATAAAAGAAGCAGTAAATTTAAGTGTGTTGAAAGAAATACTAGACAATTTCTCCGATGAAGAGGCAGTGATAAATGAAATAAAAAATAGAATAGATGAACTTATTCCTAAGCATATTACTAAGGATGACATTATAGCTACTGTAAATTATCAATTAAATTTAGCCCATGGAATAGGTTCGATAGATGATATAGATCACTTAGGGAATAGGAGACTCAGGTCTGTAGGAGAGTTATTGCAAAACCAATTTAGAATTGGACTTGCGAGATTAGAAAGAGTAGTCAAAGAAAGGATGACAATCCAAGATGTGAATGAAATTACTCCTCAAAACCTTATAAATATTCGTCCGGTTGTTGCAGCCATTAGAGAATTTTTTGGAAGTTCACAACTTTCTCAATTTATGGACCAAACTAATCCTTTGTCAGAACTTACTCATAAAAGAAGAGTAAGTGCTTTAGGTCCCGGTGGTCTTAGCCGAGAAAGAGCAGGATTTGAGGTAAGAGATGTGCACTATTCCCACTATGGAAGAATTTGTCCTATTGAAACTCCTGAAGGACCAAACATAGGTTTGATTGGATCTTTGACTACTTATGCTCGCGTTAATGAATATGGATTTATCGAAGCTCCGTACAGGAAAGTAGATAAGACAACAGGTACAGTTACAGATGAAATTGTATATATGACTGCAGATGAAGAAGATGAATATATTATAGCTCAGGCTAATGAACCATTAGATGAAAACAACAGATTTATTAATGATAAAGTGGTATGTAGATTAAAAGAAGAGATAATAGCTGTACCTCCAACTGAAGTGGATTTCATGGACGTTTCACCAAAACAGATAGTGTCTGTGGCTACTTCTTTGATCCCTTTCTTGGAAAATGATGATGCTAATAGAGCCTTGATGGGTTCTAACATGCAAAGGCAGGCAGTACCACTTATAAAAACGGAAGCACCAATAATTGGAACAGGTATAGAATATAAGGCGGCTGTTGATTCTGGCGTAGTAGTATTAGCGAAAAACGATGGAGTAGTAGAAAAGGTAACTGCTGATAAAGTTGTAATTAGAACAAAGGATGGTAGAAAAGATGAGTATAATTTACTTAAATTTAAGAGGTCAAACCAGGGAACTTGTATAAACCAAAGACCTATTGTAAATGAAGGAGATGAAGTCAAAAAAGGGCAAGTTATATGCGATGGACCTTCTACTGACCATGGTGAACTCGCTCTTGGAAAAAATGTTTTAGTAGGATTTATGCCTTGGGAAGGTTACAATTATGAAGATGCTATTTTGATAAGTGAAGAATTGGTAAGGGATGATTCTTTAACTTCTATTCACATTGAGGAATACGATGCAGAAGCTAGAGATACTAAACTAGGTCCAGAAGAGATTACGAGAGAAATCCCGAATGTAGGGGAAGACGCTTTAAAAGATTTAGATGAGAGAGGTATAATACGCATAGGTGCGGAAGTTACAGCTGGTGACATATTGGTAGGTAAAGTTACTCCAAAAGGTGAGACGGAACTTACGGCTGAAGAAAGACTTTTAAGAGCTATTTTTGGAGAAAAAGCAAGAGAAGTAAGAGATACTTCTTTGCGCGTTCCTCATGGTGAGTCAGGTATAGTTGTGGATGTTAAAGTTTATTCCAGAGAAAATGGTGATGAATTGCCGCCAGGAGTCAACCAAATGGTAAGAGTATTTGTCGCTCAAAAGAGGAAAATTGCCGTTGGAGATAAAATGGCAGGTCGTCATGGTAACAAAGGTGTTATTTCAAGAATACTTCCGATAGAAGATATGCCATTTTTGCCAGATGGTACACCTTTGCAGATATGCTTAAATCCATTAGGTGTTCCATCCCGCATGAACATTGGTCAGGTTTTAGAAGTTCACTTGGGCCTTGTGGCAAAGGCGTTGGGATGGGAGATTATTACACCTGTTTTTGATGGAGCAACGGAAGACGATATACAAGAACTTTTGACTAAATCGGGTTTTTCTCCAGATGGCAAAGTACAATTGTACGATGGAAGAACAGGTGAACCATTTGATAATAAAGTTACAGTAGGTTATATGTACATGCTGAAGCTTCACCACTTAGTCGATGATAAGATGCATGCAAGGTCTACTGGACCATATTCTTTAGTTACTCAGCAACCTTTGGGTGGAAAAGCTCAGTTTGGTGGACAAAGATTTGGTGAGATGGAAGTATGGGCACTAGAGGCATATGGTGCAGCTCATACTTTACAGGAGATTTTAACGGTAAAGTCTGACGATGTAGCAGGTCGTGTAAAAACTTATGAAGCTATTGTCAAAGGTGAAAACATACCAGAACCAGGTATTCCAGAATCTTTTAAGGTACTTGTTAAAGAACTTCAAAGCTTAGCATTGGATGTCAAAGTTATTACGGAAGATAATCAAGAAATTCCGCTGAAAGAATTTGAAGAGGATGACGATTCTGATGTGCCGGATGCTACTTTGAATATCAACATAGAAGGTCGCGAAGATACGCCGCCAGAAGAAGTATATGAAGAAAGTTACGAAGAAGAGACCGAAGATTTGCCAGAGGATATTGACTTTGAGCCTGATAGCTTTGACATAGAAAATAATGATTTAGATTTAGAAGATTTTGATATTTGATTGGTTAAAACCAAAATTTATTGAAGAAAGGAGCGACACTCCTTGTTTCAGTTAAAAAATTTTGAAGCTATTAAAATAGGATTGGCATCTCCTGAAAAAATAAGAGAATGGTCAAGAGGCGAGGTGAAAAAACCTGAAACTATCAATTATAGAACGTTAAAACCGGAAAGAGATGGTCTTTTTTGTGAAAGAATTTTTGGGCCTACTAAAGACTGGGAATGTCATTGTGGCAAATATAAAAGAGTAAGATACAAGGGTGTAGTTTGTGATAGATGTGGTGTTGAGGTGACAAGGTCTAAGGTTAGAAGGGAAAGGATGGGGCACATTGAGCTTGCTGCCCCTGTTGCCCATATATGGTATGTAAAGGGAATTCCTAGTAGAATGGGCCTCCTTCTTGATATGTCCCCAAGAGCCTTGGAAAAAGTGTTATACTTTGTATCATATGTGGTTATTGACCCAGGGGATACTCCTCTTACTAAAAAGCAGTTATTGTCAGAGAAAGAGTACAGAGAATATTTGGATAAATATGGACATAGATTTAGAGCGGGGATGGGAGCAGAAGCTGTAAAGGAATTGTTACAGGAAATAGATTTAGAAAAATTAAGCAAAGAATTGAAGGCTGAAATAAGGGAATCTACTGGTCAAAAAAGGGTAAGAGCGATTAGAAGATTAGAGGTAGTGCAAGCTTTTATAGATTCAGGAAATCGCCCTGAATGGATGATTTTAGATGTTATACCTGTAATTCCTCCTGATTTGAGACCTATGGTGCAGTTGGATGGTGGGCGGTTTGCAACTTCAGACCTTAATGATTTGTACAGAAGAGTAATCAACAGAAATAATAGATTGAAGAAACTTTTAGACTTAGGGGCTCCGGATATTATAGTGAGAAATGAAAAAAGAATGTTGCAAGAAGCAGTAGATGCCTTGATAGATAATGGAAGAAGAGGAAGGCCTGTTACAGGTCCTGGCAACAGACCTTTAAAATCCCTTTCTGATATGTTAAAAGGTAAGCAAGGAAGATTCAGACAAAATCTTTTAGGTAAGAGGGTAGATTATTCAGGGCGTTCCGTTATAGTAGTAGGGCCAGAACTTAAGGTTTATCAATGTGGTTTGCCAAAAGAAATGGCATTAGAACTTTTTAAGCCTTTTGTAATGAAGAAGTTAGTAGACGAGGGTTTGGCGCAGCATATAAAAAGCGCTAAGAGGATGGTTGAAAAAGTAAAGCCTGAGGTGTGGGATGTATTAGAGGAAGTTATTAAAGAACATCCTGTGTTGTTAAACAGAGCTCCTACCCTCCACAGATTGGGTATTCAAGCTTTTGAGCCGGTGTTGGTTGAAGGAAGAGCTATAAAGCTTCATCCCCTTGTATGTACAGCTTATAATGCAGACTTTGATGGTGACCAGATGGCTGTCCATGTGCCCCTTTCAATGGAAGCTCAAGCTGAAGCAAGATTTTTAATGCTAGCTGCTAATAACATACTCAAGCCTCAAGATGGAAAACCTGTTATGACGCCTACTCAAGACATGGTATTAGGTTGCTATTATTTAACAGCAGATGAAGATGGAGTTCCAGGCGAGGGTAAGTATTTTTCAAGTCCTGAAGAAGCTATTATGGCATACCAACTGGGATACATTCACATTCATGCGAAGATAAAAGTAAAAATGACAAAAGAAATTGATGGAGTTAAAAAATCGAAAATAATTGAGACAACAGTGGGAAAAATTCTATTTAATGAAGCAATTCCGCAGGATTTAGGTTATGTAGATAGATCTAATCCTGAAACTGCTTTTGACTTAGAAATTAATGATTTAGTAGATAAATCTAAATTGGGGAAAATTTTAGATAGAGCATACAGATTACACGGACCAACAAAAACAGCAGAAACTCTTGATAAAATCAAAGAGTTAGGGTTTAGATATTCTACAAAAGCAGCCATTACTGTTAGCGTATCTGACATGGTAATACCCAAAGAAAAAGAGAAGCTTCTAAAAGAAGCAGATGAAATGGTAAGTAAGATTGAAAGCCAATTCAGACGTGGTCTCATATCTGAGGAAGAGAGATATGAGAGCATAATAAAAACATGGAATATGACTACAGAAAAAGTTACAGAGGCTTTGATGGCGAGTTTGGACAAATTTAATCCTATATTTATGATGGCTCATTCAGGAGCAAGGGGAAGTAAAAACCAGATAAGACAGTTAGCAGGCATGAGGGGGCTTATGGCAGATCCTTCAGGAAGAATTATTGAGCTTCCTATAAGGTCTAACTTTAGAGAAGGTCTTAATGTGTTGGAATTCTTCATATCTACTCACGGTGCAAGGAAAGGTCTTGCGGACACAGCTTTAAGGACTGCAGATTCTGGTTATTTAACAAGAAGATTAGTTGATGTTAGCCAAGATGTAATAGTCAGGGAAGAAGATTGTGGAACTGATGAGGGAATTTATGTAGAAGAAATAAGAGAAGGAAACGAAATAATTGAAAGATTAACTGACAGAATAATAGGAAGAATTGCAGCTGAAGATGTTGTTGATAATGAAGGTAATATAATTGTCAGAAGAAATGAATTGATAAACGAAGTGGAAGCAGAAAAGATAGAAAAAGCAGGTATTACTAAAGTAAAAATAAGGTCACTTTTGACATGCAGGTCGAGACATGGCGTATGTAGGATGTGCTATGGCAGAGACCTTGCAACAGGAGAACTTGTAAATATAGGCGAAGCAGTGGGAATTATTGCTGCACAGGCTATAGGTGAACCAGGTACACAGCTTACTATGAGAACATTCCATACGGGTGGTGTAGCAGGTTTTGACATTACGCAAGGTTTTCCAAGAGTAGAAGAACTTTTTGAAGCAAGAAAACCAAAAGGACTTGCTGTAATTTCTGAAATTTCCGGTGTTGTAAGAATTAATGAGTCAAAGAAAAGAAGAGAAGTCATTGTAACGGATGAAGAAAACAATATTTCTAAGACTTATCTCATTCCTTATGGTTCAAGACTTAAAGTTCATGATGGCCAAGTGATTCAAGCTGGGGATGAGTTGACGGAAGGGTCTGTAAATCCTCATGACCTTTTGAAGATAAAAGGAATATTTGCAGTACAGACTTATTTGCTACAAGAAGTCCAAAAGGTTTATAGATTGCAGGGTGTTGAAATAAATGATAAGCACATTGAAGTAATAATAAGGCAGATGATGAGAAAAGTAAAAGTAGAAGACCCAGGTGATACTTCAATGCTTCCTGGAGAGCTTATAGATATGTTTAAATTCGAAGAGGAAAACAAAAAAGCGGTTGAAAAGGGATTACGGCCTGCTACTGGAAGAAGAGCACTTTTGGGGATTACAAAGGCGGCTCTGGCAACAGATTCTTTCTTATCAGCTGCTTCTTTCCAGGAGACGACGAGGGTGCTTACAGATGCAGCTATAAAAGGTAAAGTAGATCCGCTTTTGGGATTAAAAGAAAATGTGATAATAGGTAAACTAATTCCTGCTGGAACAGGTTTGTCACGTTATAGAAATATTTCTGTTGTTAAAAAAGTTAAGGATCAACAGAAAGGACAAGATAACGAAAAAGAAGAGACAGAGACAAAAGCAAGTAACTAAAGGTTTGGTATGAAATGTGCGTATAAAATTTCTGCTGGATGAAGTAGCACATATAAATTACCTACAAAATCTTAACTATGAATTGCAATATTAAATGCAACACCTAATGAAAATCATGTAGATATAG